>NZ_JBMLRC010000477.1:0-14639 GCF_049241225.1 Emticicia sp. | reverse complement strand
GTTGGGGACTATGACATCCAGCCTTACATAGAAGGTGAAAGAAAGTGGGAATTAAAAGAAAATGATGTTTTAGATAATACACTCTTTGCAGCAGCAATGGCTGACAAAAATACAGGAATTGCTGTCGGAAAATATGGCTCAATGGTGATTACTCGTGACGGTGGAAAAACTTGGGAACAAAGAAGCTTTACAGATTTTTACTTCTCCGATATTCAATTTGTTGATGAAAATAACGGATTTCTTCTCGGAAATAAAAACTCACGACCATACATACTTAAAACAATAGACAAAGGTGTAACTTGGCAAGTTATTGATGTAAACTTCCCTTATCAGGGTTTTGAGGATTTATATTTTATTGATGGCCAAACTGGATGGATAGCTGGGTCAGGAAAAAGTATACTTAAAACGACAGATGGAGGATTTAATTGGTTTGTTCAAGCCATGGATTTTGGAAGTGGAATAAACTTTAACTCCATTTTCTTTGCAAATACACAAAATGGCTGGGCTGTTGGTAATAATGGTTACGTATATTTAACATCAGATGGAGGGAATAATTGGTTTGAAAGAAGGGCGGATACCTTCAGATCACTAAGAGCGGTTTATTTTGTTAATCAACACAAAGGTTTCGTTGTGGGTGAGGGTGGCGAGGTATTTAGTTCTGTTGATGGAGGAAACTCTTGGAGTGAAGTTACCGAAATAACCGATAAGTTAACCACTTTGTACACCAGAATCCAATTTGTTGATGAATTGAACGGGTTTATTTTTGGGGGTTCAATAATATTGTACACCAATGACGGTGGCATTACTTGGGGGAAAAGATATACATCCATCGGTGGTGCACACAAAATGGGGGCATATCTGCTTGATTCACAACATGGGATTATTTCTGGTGGCGGAGGGGCAGTAGCATTAACTCATAACGGTACTTTAAGTTGGATTGAAAAGAATGTAAATGTATTAGACTTTAAAGGTGTCAAATTTGTTGACAAATTCAATGGATGGGCTTTCAGTGAAAAAAATTATGCAAAAACTATAGATGGTGGTAAAACTTGGACATATCATAGTCTTAATAATAACGAGACTATTGTCCGATGGTTTTTCTTAAACAAAAATATAGGCTGGCTGATAACTGCTGGAAAAAGTGTATTCAAAACCATTGATGGTGGTCTATCATGGACTCAAATGTCTTTTAATGTCAATCTTGGAAACTCTTTTTTTAGTGGTATTTTCTTTTTTGATGAAAATAATGGATGGATTGTAGGAACATTTAATTTGGCTTTAAAAACTACAGATGGAGGTCAGACTTGGACTTCGGTAAATAATATATCTTATGAGCAAAATTCCTTTCAGGATATTTATTTTGCATCGCGAAATAAAGGATGGATTACTCAATCTCAAGGAGTAATATATGTTACAAACGATGGTGGTAGAACATGGCAAAAGCAACAGTTAGAAACTACATATGATATTACAAAGATTTTTTTTATTAATGTAGACGTAGGATGGATTTGTGCCAAAGGTGATTTTTTCAGAACAGAAGATGGCGGACAAACTTGGTATAAAAGTAATTTTTGGATAAATTATTTAACTTCAGTTCACTTTAGTGATACTCAAAATGGGTGGGCCTTAATAGGTGGTTTCTTAAATTATAGTACTGATGGTGGACGTAGTTGGCAAGAAATTAAAAGTTTAAATATAAGCACAGATTTAAGTTTTCTTGATGAGAATGAAATATTGGTAGTTGGCTGGAATAAGCAGATACTAACTTATGGTATTGAAAAAAAATATCTTTGCCCTTCCAATGTGATTTCTATTAAAAATGCACCAATACCACCGATAATTAGTTCTTTTAGTACAGTTATTTGTAGTGGTAAAGACTTAAAGATTTCTTCAAATAACTGCAGTGGTAGTATAATATGGAACAATGGAAGTACAGGAGAGCAACTACACGTTACTAATGCAGGAACTTATTCAGCAAAATGTGTAGATTATGGTTGTGAAAGTATCAGTAGTAATGCAATTGTAATCGTAGAAGAATTAAATTGTCAACCAATCGAACTTATTCCATCGGTTGTTTACGCTTGCCCAAATGAAAATATTGTACTTTCAGTAATGGGCTGCCCCAATAATGATGTAACATGGTCAAATAGCATGACTGGTTCTTCAATTAGTATTCAAGTAAATGCTTCGATTGTTATTGATGCTTACTGCAGAAGTGGAGGCAATATTTCAGTTCCAGTTACCGTTGCATCAAGAAACTTAGAGATTACCAATGATATTCAAAAGGGTGTTCATAGTATAGGAGCTATCGAAACACTGATAACACGAAAAAAAATTCTATCAATAGAAGGTTTTGATACTCAACCAAAAGTGAGTTTTTGGAGCGGGAAATCAATATTATTAGAGCCAGGATTTGAAGTCAAGCAAACAGCAAGGTTTACTGCTCAGATAAAGAGTTGTGATTAAATAAAAAGCGGTTGGAAATTTTATTTCCAACCGCTTGATATCAACCATTTGCCAATTTCAAGCAATCTTCTAAAGTTAGCGTTGCTGGGTCAGTTCCTTTCGGAATTTTAACATTACGCTTTCCTGCTTTGATATAAGGGCCGTATTGGCCATTAAGTACCTGAATCGTTTTATTTTCTTCAAATTCCTTAATAATTTTATTACTTTCGGCTGCTTTTTTAGCTTTTATGATTTCAATTGCCCCTTCGATTGTAAGTGTAGAAGGGTCGGTTTTTTTATCAATATTATAGTATTTATCTCCGTGTTTTACGTACGGTCCAAATCTACCTTTGCCGATATTTACTGCCAAACCTTCATAAATACCTAAATCTTTAGGTTGTGATAAATCATTGCTATTTCGCTGAATACCAATCAATTCGATGGCTTTTTCTTGGTCGATTTTATATGGGTCTTCTGATTTATCAATATTATAAAATTTATCATTATGCTTAATATAAGGCCCAAACTTGCCAATCGAAACAATAATTGGCTGGTCTTCAAAGAAACCTACTTCACGAGGGAGTTTTGGTAAATCGAATAATGCCAAGCCTTCTTCGAGTGTAATAGTATCAATCAACTGACCTTTTTGAAGGCTTACAAAAACAGGCTTTTCGTCATCGTCTTTTTCGCCAATCTGAACATAAGGCCCAAATTTACCGATTTTAACACTTACTTTTTTGCCAGTTTTTGGGTCGATTCCCAGTTCACGAGTACCAGCTGTTGATTTTACATCAGAAGCTTGCTCAATTTTACTATGGAAATCTTTGTAGAAACTCGCAATTATATTTTGCCATTGTGCTTTGCCATCGGCAACAATATCGAAGTCTTTTTCGACTTTTGCAGTAAAATTATAGTCAATTACGGCATCAAAATTATCAACCAAAAAGTCATTTACTACCATTCCGACGTTTGTTGGAAATAATTTGGCTTTTTCTGTGCCATAGTTCTCCTTTCCAACTCTTTCCGAAATCGTATTTTCTTTGAGAGTAAATTCCTTAAATTCTCTTTCTTTACCAGGTCGGTCTTCTTTTACAACATAATTTCGTTTGATAATCGTAGAAATCGTAGGAGCGTACGTTGATGGACGACCAATGCCCATTTCTTCGAGTTTTTTTACCAAACTTGCCTCGGTATATCTTGCTGGTGGTTTTGAAAAACGCTCTGTTGCTTTCATCAAAGCAAGGTCGAGAATCTGACCGATGCTCAATGGTGGCAACATTCCTTTGTTTTCTTCGTCTTCGTCGTCATTCGATTCGAGATAAACTTTTAAGAAACCATCAAATTTGATTACCTCACCAGTTGCCACGAGCTCTTCGTTAGTGGTTGAAATGCCAATCGTTGCAATCGTACGTTCTAATTCCGCATCAGCCATTTGTGAGGCAATCGAGCGTTTCCAAATCAAATCATACAAACGTTGCTCATTTCTATCTCCATCAACTTTTTCAGTACCAAAATCGGTCGGACGAATCGCTTCGTGAGCTTCTTGAGCCGATTCGCTCTTGGTTTTGTATTTGCGAGTTTTCACATATTTTTCTCCGTAAGCATTCTCTATTTGCGTTTTTGCCTTCTCGATTGCCTCATCAGAGAGATTAGTCGAGTCAGTACGCATGTAGGATATTTTACCAGCTTCGTAGAGTTTTTGTGCTACTGTCATGGTCTGTAATACCGAGAAACCCAGTTTACGAGAAGCCTCTTGCTGCAAAGTTGAGGTAGTGAACGGAGCCGCAGGAGATTTTTTTGCTGGTTTTACTTCAAGATTCTTGATGGTAAAGATAGCTCCAAGGCATTTTTCTAAAAAAGCCTTAGCGTCCGCTTCTTTTTCAAAGTTTTTGCCGAGTTCAGCATTTAAAACTTTTCCTTTTTCAACGATAAATTGAGCAACAACTTTAAACGATGATTTTGAATCGTGGGCATCAATTTCACGCTCACGGTCAACGATTACTCGCACCGCTACCGACTGAACACGTCCAGCCGAAAGGTTGGTGCGTTCGCCCGTACGGATTTTTTGCCATAAAACTGGCGATAATTCAAAACCTACGAGTCGATCGAGTACACGGCGAGCTTGTTGAGCATTCACCAAGTCCATGTTTATTGTGCGTGGATTTTGGATTGCCGAAGTGATAGCTTTTTTTGTAATCTCTCGAAAAACGATTCTTGGGGTTGAGTCTGTCAAACCCAACGCCTCTTTTAAGTGCCAAGAAATGGCTTCTCCTTCACGGTCATCATCGGTTGCAAGCCAGACCGTTTCCGATTCTTTTGCCAATTTCTTTAATTCACTTATCACCTTTGTTTTATCGGATGATACTATATAATTAGGTAAAAACTGATTTTTTACATCAATTCCTAATTCTTTATCAGGTAAATCTCTTACGTGACCAAAACTTGACTTCACGGTAAAATCTTTGCCAAGATAACCCTCAATGGTCTTGGCTTTGGCAGGGGACTCAACTATTACTAAATTTTTCGACATCTATCCTGATTTTGATAATTATGACCCAAATATAAGCCTTGATTCATAAAACAACTATTTTCTGTAAAAAATTGCCAAAAAAATATCTTTTTCTTAATGATACCTCTTGATAATATTTTGCATTTGCAACAAAATTATTTAGCTCATAAATTTTGTTTGTGCATTTATTTTTCATTGCTTTAGGATAATTTTTATCCTCATTATCAATTATTTAAATATCTATTTTTATGAGAAAAATTTACTCATTGGGAATTCTTTTAAGTGGAATTTCATTTTTTGCTTTGGCACAAAACGATGCCAAAAAAGAAAGTCGTGACTCTGATAATGATACACCTACCTTTGTTGAGTTCAGAGAAGATAGCAAAAAAGACGAAACCAATGCTAAGCAGGCTATCAAAAATTATTTAAAGGCAAGTATTAACCATGATTTTAAAGCCGAAAAATCCGAAAAAGATAATTTAGGCTTTACACACACGAAGCATCAACAGTATTTTAAAGGAATTAAAGTTGAGTTTGGAACGTATGTGACGCACGCACGCAATGGGTTTATTGAAACCATGAGTGGAGACTATAAGAAAGTTGATGATGATTTTGATACGAAAGCGGCTATTTCCGAGTCTTCTGCTTTGGCAAATGCTCTCAAATCGGTTGGAGCTACTGAATATATGTGGCAAACAGAAGATGCTGCCGAATATTATGGAAAAGTTAAAGGTAAATACGCTCCAACGGGTGAATTGGTAATCATTGAAAACTTTCAAGGATTAACAAAAGCTGACAAAATTAAGCCACGCTTGGCTTGGAAGTTTGATATTTATGCAACCAAACCGCTCAGTCGTGCAAACGTATACATAGATGCGAAAAACGGAGAGTGGATTTTTAGCGACGCAATAATTCATCATGCGGCGGCACCTGGTACAGTTGCCACTCGCTATTCAGGTACTCAATCATCGACAACTGATAGTTTTACGGGTGGTTTCCGTTTGAGAGATGTAAGTCGTGGCTTGGGTGTCGAAACTTATAACATGCGAAAAGGTACGAGCTATAATCGTGCAGTTGATTTTACTGATGCAAATAATCAGTGGATTGAATATGCCAATACTAATAAAGATAATGCTGCTCTTGATGCACATTTGGGAGCTCAAAATACCTATGACTATTTTAAGAACGTCCATAATCGCAATAGCTATAATAATGCCGGTGCCAAAATCAGAAGCTACATACATTATTCGACCAATTATGTGAATGCGTTTTGGGATGGAACTCGCATGACCTACGGCGATGGTAATGGTACAACCTTCGATCCACTAACGTCACAAGATGTTTGTGCTCATGAATTAGGCCACGCTGTGTGTTCAAGTTCGGCTAATTTAGTTTATCAAAAAGAATCAGGAGCATTAAATGAAGCATTGAGTGATATTTGGGGAGCTTGCGTAGAATATTATAAGTTTCCCACAAAAGGTACTTGGAAAGTTGGAGAAGACTTTGATATTGCAAATCGACAAGGGTTTAGAAATATGCAAAATCCTAATCAGTTCAATGACCCTGATACGTATGGCGGTTCATTTTGGATAAACCCTAACTGCACGCCATCTTCTACCAATGATTACTGTGGTGTTCATACCAACAGTGGAGTGTTGAATTTCTGGTTTTATTTATTAGTAACTGGCGGAACAGGCACAAACGACATCGGAAATGTATATAATGTAACAGGTATCGGAATCTTAGATGCTGCCAAAATCACGTATCGCATGGAAACTGTGTATATGACATCAAGTACAAACTATGCTGGTGCAAGAACAGGTGCGATTCAAGCCGCAATTGATTTATTCGGTGCTGGTTCTACACAAGTGATAGCAACTACGAATGCTTTTTATGCAGTGGGAGTGGGTGCTGCTTACCCAACTCCAGCATTGCGTTTGGCTGCACCGACCAACTTACAAAATATTGATGTGACCGAAAACTCATTCAACGGAACTTGGGAAACTGTTAAAGGGGCTAACGAATACGAAGTTGAAGTGTGGAAAGATGGAACTTGGGAAAGCTATTTGAAAACACCTTCAAACTTTGCAAGTATTGAGAATCTCTCAAAAGGACAAACTTTTGCTTGGAGAGTAATTGCTAAAAATACCAAGGGAGAAACAGGCGAGAGTATTTCAAAACAAGTTGAGTTGCTCTCGGAGGCGGTTGCTAAAGAGGAAGGGATTTTATCAATGAGTACATATCCAAATCCGAGTAAAGAGTCGGTACGATTAATGTATAAATCGAAAACTGATTCTGAACTAATGGTGCAAGTAACTGACATGATGGGGCGTACTTATATACGTAAAGCATCAAGTATACAGGCAGGAGAAAACGAATTGCAGTATAATATTCAAGACCTACCGAAAGGCAATTACGTGATAAAAGCCATTCAATATTCTGAAAATTCAATACCGAAACAATTTTCAAAAGTTTTAGTAATTGAAGAATAAAATGCCCGAATTTTATCTGTTTTCAGATTAGATTTTCATTAGAAAGGCCCTCAAAAAGTGAGGGCCTTCTTGTTTTTGATTAAAATTGGGCTTTTTTTGATAAATTTTTAAGATAATCGTCGCCAAAGGTTGTATTTGCATTGCTTCTATTCTATTTTTGCAAGAAATCATTCCTGTAATTAAGCATAGTTTTGTACTTTTGTTCATCTCATAATTACATCGAATTTCGGTAACTATAAAATCTTAAATTATTTTAACTAATGGCAGTTTTTGACTTAGATATGATTAAGAGCGTTTACGCTCGAATGCCAGAAAGAGTAGCCGCTGCACGTAAGGCAGTTGGTCGTCCGCTTACTTTGGCCGAAAAAATTCTTTATTCGCACTTGTGGGAAGGTTCGCCGACAAAAGCTTACAACCGTGGAGCTGATTACGTAGATTTTGCTCCTGACCGTGTAGCTATGCAAGATGCAACTGCTCAAATGGCATTATTACAATTTATGTCGGCGGGTCGTCCGAAAGTAGCTGTGCCTTCAACGGTACACTGCGACCACTTGATTCAAGCAAAAGTGGGTGCGACTGACGATTTAAAAATTGCTACCGAAAAAAACAAAGAAGTTTATGATTTCTTAGCTTCTGTTTCAAATAAATATGGTATTGGTTTCTGGAAAGCAGGGGCTGGTATTATTCACCAAGTAGTGATCGAAAACTACGCCTTCCCAGGTGGTATGATGATCGGTACTGACTCTCACACACCGAATGCAGGTGGTTTGGGTATGGTAGCGATTGGTGTTGGTGGTGCTGATGCTTGCGACGTTATGGCAGGCTTGGCTTGGGAATTGAAAATGCCAAAATTGATCGGTGTTAAACTAACAGGTAAATTAAAAGGGTGGGCTTCTGCAAAAGACGTTATCTTGGAGGTTGCTGGCCGTTTAACTGTAAAAGGTGGTACTGGTTATATCGTTGAATATATCGGTAAAGGTGCTGATAGCTTATCGGCAACTGGTAAAGGTACTATCTGTAATATGGGTGCTGAAATCGGTGCTACTACTTCATTGTTTGGTTATGACCGCAAAATGGCTGCTTACTTAAAAGCAACTGGTCGTGCAAGAGTAGCTTCTTTAGCAAATGGTATCAAAGATTTGTTACGCCCTGACCAAGAGTGTATCGATAATCCGGAAGCATACTATGACCAAGTAATCGAAATCAATCTTTCGAGATTGGAACCAAGAATCAACGGTCCTTTCACGCCAGATTTGGCTTGGCCTTTATCGAAATTTGCGAAAGCAGTTATCAAAAATAAATGGCCACAAAAATTAGATGTGGGTCTTATCGGTTCGTGTACAAACTCTTCTTACGAAGATATGACACGTGCTGCTTCAATCGCATCGCAAGCAGCTGCTAAAAACGTAAAAGCGAAAGCAGAATTCACAATCACTCCAGGTTCTGAATTAGTACGTTTCACAGCAGAGCGTGATGGTATCTTAGCTAAATTTGATGCAATCGGTGGTGTGGTTTTAGCCAACGCTTGTGGACCATGTATCGGTCAATGGGCAAGACACGGTGCTGAAAAAGGTGAGCGTAACTCAATCATCACTTCATTCAACCGTAACTTTGCGAAACGTGCTGATGGTAACCCAAATACTCACGCATTTGTGGCTTCACCAGAAATCGTAACAGCTTTTGCCATCGCGGGTGATTTAACTTTCAACCCTGTAAAAGATACATTGACTAACGAAAATGGCGAACAAGTGAAACTTGAGAACCCATTTGGCGTTGAATTGCCTCCAATGGGCTTCGATGTGAAAGATGCTGGTTACCAAAAACCTAAGAAAGATGGTAGCAAAGTAAAAGTGGCGGTAAGTCCAAAATCTGACCGTTTGCAATTACTCGACCCATTCAAACCTTGGGAAGGAACAGACCTATCAGGCTTGAAATTATTGATTAAAGCAAAAGGAAAATGTACAACTGACCATATTTCAATGGCTGGCCCGTGGTTGAAATACCGTGGACACCTTGACAATATCTCGAATAACCTTTTGATTGGTGCCATTAACTTCGTGAATGATAAAGCAAACACAGTTAAAAACCAATTGACAGGTGTGTATGGTGAAGTTCCTGCTGTACAACGTGCGTACAAAGCTGCCGGAGTAGGTACAATCGTTGTAGGTGACGAAAACTACGGTGAAGGTTCATCTCGTGAACACGCTGCTATGGAGCCTCGTCATTTAGGTGTTCGTGCTATTATTGTTCGTTCGTTTGCTCGTATCCACGAAACAAACTTGAAAAAACAAGGTATGTTGGCATTGACATTTGCAAACCCAGCAGATTACGATAAAATCAAAGAAGATGATACTTTTGCAATCACTGGTTTGACAACTTTCTCAGAAGGTGTGCCATTGACTTTGGTAATTACACACAAAGATGGTTCGTCGGAAGAAATTAAATTGAATCATACTTACAATGCAAGTCAAATTGAGTGGTTTAAAGCTGGTTCGGCATTAAATTTGATTGCTGCGGAAGTTAACAAATAATTATTTAAGGTGATATTGAGCGTCTGACGTAATAATATTCGCCAGAAATGATAAAGTTGCAAAAATGCTCCACACGAAATCGTGGGGCATTTTTTGTTTATGTCGCTATTAATTGAGTTATTTACAGCCCTTATACTAATCACTAAAATACCTATTATCAAATGAGGAATTTTCAAACAATTACTGCCATTTTACTCGTTTTTTCTTTGTTGTTTATCTCAAATCATAGCAATTCGGCAACTCCAAAGACTAATAAAACATTTGTTGATGATGGAATAAATGAGTTTGGCATTTTAAGAGGAGTGGAGGATTCGGGCTATCCTTTGGCTACACTACATATTGAGTTTCCTGAGCGTAAATTCTCAGAATACTTTACAATAAATCTTGAAGAAGTAAAAAATGTAAATATGGGGATTTTGCAGAAATGGAAAGGCAAATATGTAGCATTTACTTATAATAGCGATTTGACTAATGCCTTAATCGATTTACAAATCAACGGAAAATCTGCTATACATACAGAACCAATGCAGTTTAGTGATAATGTGCAGATTGTTGTAGGTGTATTGAGAGGAGCTGGAAAAGTAACCGAAAGTGATTTGCCAAGCACAATTTCTATTACAACTACCGATAACCAAAAACTATTATTCGATTATTACGTAACCCCTGAAATAGTAAAAATCAATGGTCGAAAAGTAATGGCTTATTATGAAGAAGTAGTATCGAATACGATTACGAAGATTAAGGTTAGTAAATAATTTGGTAGTTAATACGAAAACGTCGGCAAGGCTCAAAGCCTTGCCGACGTTAAATCCAAGAATAAGCAAATAAAATTGTTTTTATTTCACCTTAAAAACCACATTTTTAATTAGTTTTCTGTCAAAAGTATAGGTGATATTTACTAAACCATCGGAAGATTGAATAATGGCTGGATAGCTGAACTCTCCTTTTGCTTGATTCTCAAGTGTATAAATATCTGTCCAATTAATGCCATCGGTCGAATGTGCCAATTTTAATACATTTCTACCATTTGACCATTGCTTTCCTGATGGAAGTGGGTTGTAAACCAATAAGAATGAACCATCTTTTAACGTAACGGCATCAATACCCGAATTTGGATTGGGTAAATTTATTGGTGTGAGTTTTCCCCAAGTTTTTCCATTATCCGACGACCACGACTGAATAATTTTGTTTTGACGGCTACGCAATAACATTTGCAATCTTCCATCTTTATGAATCAATACCGAAGGTTGAATTACACCATATTCACCACATTCAATCGGAATTTTTTGCCAATTTTCTCCATTCGCATCCGAAATTTCGACGTGTGTGTGCCAAACTTTGCTATCAACGCTTTCTGTGCTTGATGGATGTAAAATATCTCCATTTTTTAGTTGAATACTTTTATTTTTAATTGGTCCCAAAATATCATTGGGTAGGCGAGTTGGGGCTGACCAAGTTTTGCCTTCATCCAATGAAGTCTTCATCATTCCCCACCATTCTCTTGGATTGATGCCAACTTTGTAGAATAAAAATAATTTTCCCGATGGGTTTTTGAACAAAACAGGATTCCAACAGGCATATTGAGTACCTTCATAGATGCCATCAGCCACTTTAACGGGTTTGCTCCAGTTTTCTTTAGTTTTTGTCGAAACCCAAATACACACTTTGGGGTGGTTTTCGTGTTCTCCAGCAAACCAAGCTGCCATGTATTTGCCGCCAGAAAGCTCTACAATAGTTGAGGCATGACAAGATTTTTCTTCGGGGTTTACATCAATGAATCCTTCTTTAACTAATGTTACTTGTGAAAAACAATTAAATGCCAATAGAAAGATAATGGTAAATAGATGGATGGTTTTCATAGATAGGGTTGAATAGACTTTATTTCTCGAATCTGAGAGCTAAAGCTGGTGATGAATGATATTTTTCGGTAATTTCTTTCGGTAAATATACCAAAACTTTTTCACCTTTCTTTTCCCACTTCAACGAAATATCTTCTCCCAACAGTGTTATTTTGCTGCCAGATTTTGGGATATTTTTTGTCCAAGAAATGCTTGTACTCGGAGCTGAACCTTCATTTATTTTCACTAAAGCATACAAATTATTTCCTTTCCCTTTCGTAAAGTAAATATCATTCTCATTAAAATGGTCGGTTGCACGGGTACCGTAAATTGCCTCTCCGTTTTTATCTAACCATTTACCAATTTCGTTCAATCTTTCTACTTGTGCATCAAGAAATGTTCCTTCTGCGGTTGGGCCAACCCCTAATAACAGACTTCCGCCTTTGGCTACCACTTCAATTAAAGTGTGAATTACTTTTGATGCCGTTTTGAAATTATCGTTTGGCACGTAGCCCCAAGCACCACCAAGTGTGATACAGCTTTCCCACGGAGTATCTGATTTGGTCTTCGGAATCGTCTGCTCAGGTGTTCGATAGTTTTCGTACGGCCCATGAACTGTTCTATCAACAATCAATAAACCTGGTTGATTTTTGCGTGCCATGGTGGCTATTTTCGGCATATCAATTTCTTGACTGAATGGCGGAATAGGTGCTCCCCACGAACGAACTTCATCATTTACGGTATTTAACGGACGTACCCAGCCTCCATCTAACCACAAAATATCTACGCTTCCGTAGTTTGAGGTAAGTTCGTTGATTTGATTGTAGGTAAATTCTTTGTATTTATTCCAACGCCACGGATTTTTGCGAATATCGTAGTTTACGTTTCGGTCTGGCGTAGCGTATCTGTCCCACCAGTAATACTGCGTATGCCAGTCGGGTTTTGAAAAGTATGCTCCAATCATGAAATTTTCTTTACGGAAGGCATCAAAAACATATTTGGCAACATCAGCACGTGGATTATTGGCAAAAGGGCCATTACTGATTTTGAAATCACTGTATTTGGTATCAAACATATTGAAGCCGTCGTGGTGTTTGGTCGTAAAAACCAAATATTTCATACCCGCACTTTTGGCTGCTTTTGCCCAAGATTCGGGGTCGAACTTGGTCGGATTAAAATCTTTACTGAGTCCCCAGTACCATTTTTTATAATCATCATATCTACTCATGGAGTCTCTTGTAATCCAATCTTCATTACAAATCGACCAAGACTCGATGATGCCTGGCACCGCATAAAGCCCCCAATGGATAATCATTCCAAATTTGAGGTCACGCCAGTTTTCGAGTTTTTGACGAACTTCTGGTTCTTTCGGATATTGGTAAAGCGATGAAGTTGGGTGAATGGTATTTTGTGCAAAACCACTGTTAACTATTAAAGAAAAAATGAGTACGGCAGATAAAGTTATTTTATATTTCATTTTGAAGGATTAATTTATTTCGAGTAAAAATAAAATATTTTAATAATAATGAATTAATAAGAGATTAATTCGCAGAAAATAAAAAAAGTCAATACCATATTTTTGAAATTTAGGTATTGACTTTCAATTATTTAGTAATTATCAATAAATTAATCTTCAAAAAAAGCACAACTGCCGCCTACCCAATCAAAGTTTTTATTGAAGTTTACACCAATCATTTCCCCACGACTTAAACGAGCCAGATTTGTAACAAGTTTTGGGCGGGGAGCATTATCTTCCCATGTAAACAACATTCTGATTTCAGTCTTTATCAAATTCCCTTCTTTATCTTCGATAATTGGTTCGTATTTAACTTTTCGCTGAATCAAATAATTTTCCTTATCAGCAATTGCTTCCAATTCTTCTTTCGTAAAATTAAGTTTTACACCACTTCCTGCGAATGAAAATAATGGTTTTAGAACATAATTTTCTAAGTCGGTGGGGTATTCTTTCAAATCTGATAAAAAATAACTTGGCGGTACAAATGCACTTTTGAGCAAAGGCAAAGTGAATTTACTGATACGGAAGAACCAATTTGGGTGAGTAACCCATTTGACATCCACATCATCAGTCATTTTGAAATTAGTCTCTAAATCGGGAAAGTTCTGTAATAAATCATCAAAAATCAGTCGATTATAAATGCGTTTGATTTCAATGGTTTTTCCATTCTTTTCATAAAAAAGTTGTCGGCCAACTTTTTTAATTTTGGTTAAACAAACGGGTTCGATTCCCCAAAGTTGTCGAGTAATTTCAAAATCTAAGCGTGTTTTTTGCTGTTCGGGGTAAATTTCGAGCAAAATTACATTTTCAGCATTTTCGTCGCCCAATAAAACTTTTTTCATTTCATCGACGTACGACGCCATCGAAAGACGATTGAAATATTGACTAAAGCCTTTTGGGTCGATAAAAAACTTCCGGTATTTCTGCCCCAAATACCATTGATAACCAAAAAGCGAAGGAAATCCTTGTAGCTCAATGAGTTGCGGAATCAACTCGCCATTTTGGTCTTTGCAAACTGCAAAGTCAATTGCCAAAAAACTTGGGTGAGCATCTTCATTTGGCACATGCTGATTGGCAGGAATTGCACGATTAGTTTTTTCCTTAAAATCGGGCTTCAGTAAGACCTCAATAATATCATTACAAGCCTGTAATAGCTTGATTTTTAGTTCTTTCGGAACAAAAACAGGGGTTTCGGCAACTCTAAAATCAAGCTGATTAGGGAAATCTTTATGAATTTCCGCAATCATTGCTTCATATTTTTCTGTCGTGAAACTTTCGTTGAATTGTTGTCTGATTGCTGGTATCATA
>NZ_JBMLRC010000476.1:0-4924 GCF_049241225.1 Emticicia sp. | reverse complement strand
TCAAAAGTCGAAGGAACTATTGATGACCTCGACCGTAAAAAAGGGCTTATCGAAGAAGTGACGATTTTGCCGACTGGCCAAAAAAAGAAGAAAACATACGAACCAAAAGATATTAAAACCATGTATTTGCCTGCCAGTGGTTATTTTAAATTGGCAAATGCAATGGAACAAAGTTTCAATGCTCAAAAATGGAAAAACAACGATGTAAACATGGACATCATCAATAAAGGCTATGCGTTTTTCGAGAAAGTTAAAGTGAAAGTTAAAAACGATACCGAAGACCTGCTGATGCAAATGGTTAACCCATCATTTTCGAGCAAAATCAAGGTTTTTCATGACCCAAGAGCCCAAGAAAGTATGCGTTTTGGCGTTGCAGGAATTACTATGGCTGGTGGAGACGACAAATCGTATTATGTACAAGTTGGAAATGAAATAGCCGAAAAAATCAAGAAAAAAGAATACGACGATGAATATTTGAGATTGTACAAAGATTGTCCAGCTCTTTTAGCAAAACTAAAAAGCGACCACCGTTGGACAAATTTCGATAAACATCTGCTCGAATACACCACTTCTTGTAACTAAAAACGAAGCCTACAAAATCTTTCTTTACGACGAACTTTTCATAGGGTTCGTCTTTTTTTATCTTGTCTATACAACACTTTAGCGTTTTATTAGTAGATTTGACTTCTATATTCAACCTATTTCATAATCTACAAACATGCAAGATAAATCAACCAGTAGAAGAAGTTTTATCAAAAGTTCTGCCATTGCGGCCAGTGGCTTTTTTATTGTTCCACGCCACGTTCTGGGTAAAGGATTCATCGCTCCAAGCGACAAACTCAATATTGCTTCAATAGGTGCGGGTGGTAAAGGAGCATCAGATATTGCCAATGCTTACAACAATGGTGTAAATAATGTTGTGGCTCTTTGCGATGTCGATTTTGCTCGTGCAAAAGGCAGTGTTGATAAATTCCCGAATGCCAAACGCTACAAAGATTTCAGAGTGATGCTCGATGAAATGAAGGGCGATATTGATGCCGTGACTATCTCGACACCCGACCACCAGCACGCAGTAGCAGCAATGGCGTGTATGCAAATGGGCAAGCATGTATATGTGCAGAAACCCCTCACGCACGACATCTACGAAGCTCGTAAACTGACCGAAGCAGCTCGCCAATATAAGGTTGTTACACAAATGGGCAATCAAGGTTCATCGAACCCTACACAGAAAGTAATGATGGATTGGCTCGATAAAGGCCTAATCGGAAAAGTAAGCGATGTACATATTTGGACAAATCGCCCAGTATGGCCGCAGGGAAATCCGCTACCGACTGATAAACCACCTTTGATTGAGTCAATGGACTCGAAAGATTGGGATTTATTTATCGGAACTGCTCAGTACGTTGACTATCACCCACTATATCACCCATTCAAATGGCGTGGTTGGTGGAATTTCGGTACTGGTGCATTGGGCGACATGGGTTGCCACTTGATTGACCCTGCCTTCCGTGTTTTAGGTTTGGGCTACCCAACCGAAGTAGAATGTAGCGTTGGACAGGTATTCTTGAAAGATTGGACACCAGAGTATAATCCAGAGGGCTGTCCGCCATCATCGAGCGTACAAATCAAATTTCCTGCTACCAAACGCAATAACTCACCAGTGACTATGTATTGGACTGACGGCGGTATTCGTCCGTTCCACCCAGAGTGGATTCCGGCCAATGAGCCTTTGGCCGAAGCCGATAGCTCAAATGGTGTAATCATGATTGGAACAAAAGGTATCATGACTTGCGGGACTTACGGAAATACACCGAAAATATACTTGAAAAATGGCGAGAAAATAGAAATGCCTGCCGCTGACCCGAACTTCAAACCACTACCTGAGCATGGACACCAAATTTCGTGGGCAGAGGCTTGTAAGACAGGCTTCAATAGCAAAGAGCATAAAGCACTTTCGTCGTCATTTGATTACTCTGGCCCATTAACCGAAACAGTTTTGATGGGTAATTTAGCGATTCGTAGTTATATGCTTCGTAAATCAAACGGCAAAAATGGCTTCAACTACGATGGTCGTAAGAAACTCCTTTGGGACGGAACAAATATGAAAATCACGAACTTCGACGAAGCGAATCAATTCGTTCAACGTCAGTATCGTCCAGGTTGGAAGTTGGTTTAATAAGTTCAGAGTGTAGAGTGCAGTTTATTCATCCTAACTCTACACTCTTAATTCTACACTCTTAGCTCAGAACTTTCAAAGTTTCAAAGTCTCCGACTTTTGTCAAATACATATAGTCAAGCAGAAGGGCATTGGTGTTGTTTATCATTCGATGCCCTTCTACAAATGGCACTACGTGGGTTGTGATTCGTTCGAATTCGTAGTCAGTTCCCATTTCTTTGTTATTCATGGCGGCTATTTCTTCGGCTGTCATTTCTATTTCACAAGCATATAAATAAATTGCCTCATCGCTCGTTCCTGTAGCAGGAAAACCTCTTTTTCCGTCCATCAAATCCATTAATTGGCTTTCCGAAATTTCTAAGCCTGTTTCTTCTCTTACTTCCTGTACAGCTATTTCGAGTGGTGTTTTGGTGCCATCAACCATTCCTGCGGGGTGTTCGTATGTAAAGCCACCTTCGGCAATACGGCGTTGTTTTACCAAAAGCAAAAACTTCTCACGTGTTTCTTTATTTATCAGGCAAATCAGCACACACACAACTTCTCCTTTCAGAAAACAAATCGGTGGAATTTTATCGCCTTCGGGCGTTTCGGCATCGAGCATTAGCAACGAAAAAAGTACTTCACCATTGTAGCGTCGGCGAGTATAATGCTCATCTACTTTATTGATTTTCAAGCCATTGGCAATCAGATTACTTTTCCAAAGTTTAAATTTGTGGGCGTCTTCGAGTTTTTCGAGTATCATTCGTTGAGTAATTTTTAGTATCAGTTTTTGTATTTGAAAACAAAAGTAAGCATTGAAAGTTAGAATATTAGTTGGCTCGGTCAATCATTTTTTTACCACCGCATCGGCGGCCTGATAAGGCACTAAGAACATTGAGTTTTCACTAAGATTTGGAACGAAGCTAAGCCACGTAATACTGAAATTAAAAATAAAAGTTTTGCTTCACGACGGATTTAATGCCAATTTTGTTGTGAAAAAGATACAATTAGCATCGTGAAAGAATATACCAAAAACCAACTCGCCCTCCGAAACGGACAAGACAAAGATGATATCTGGGTGGCTTACAAAGGACAAATTTACGATGTAGGCAGCTCAAGATTGTGGCGAAATGGCAAGCATTACGAACACTGGGCAGGGCAAGATTTAACCGAAGAACTGGCCGATGCCCCGCATAACGAAGCCGTTTTTGAGAAATTTAAAATCATTGGGAAGTTGGTTAACTAATTTGAGAAGTAAAAAATAAAATGTCGATAACAAAAGAAGAAGAATTAATTGGAATGCAAACAGCGAGTGAGGCGGTAGCCGTAACACTCCGAGAAATGGTAAATTATGCCAAACCTGGCATGACTACCAAAGAACTAGACGATTTTGGTGGGCAAATCCTTAAAGATTTTGGAGCTAAATCGGCTCCGAAAGTAACATACAATTTCCCAGGATTCACTTGTATTAGTGTCAATCAAGAGTTTTGCCACGGTATTCCATCGGATAAAAGAATTTTACAAGAAGGCGATTTAATTAATATTGATGTATCGGCCGAAGTCGGTGGATTTTTCTCAGATAATGGTTGTTCGTTTATCCTCGGGAATGATATTCACCAACACCAAAAACTTGTTGATGCCTCTAAAGATATTTTGCGTAAAGCCATTGCCAACATCAAAGGTGGGGTCAAAATTTCTGATGTTGGTTTTTTGATGGAAACCGAAGCAAAGAAAAGAGGTTATCGAGTAATCCGCAATCTGACTGGCCACGGCGTGGGCAGAAGCCTGCACGAAGCACCCAAAGAGATTCCGAATTATAGAGACAAATACAACACTACCAGATTTCGTAAAAATTCGGTAGTGGCCGTAGAAACATTTATTTCAACTGTTTCAACCGAAGCTGTCACTCAAAAAGATGGTTGGACAATGGTCGGAAACAAAGGCGGCTTTATGGCCCAACACGAGCATACAATTATCGTGACTGACGGAAAACCGATTATTTTAACCGAAAAAAATGATTTGTGGAGCTGAGAAAATCGCCGCATCATCAATCAACATAATTATTTTAATTTATCATGAAACTCATCGAATCAATCATACTTTTTGCAAGCTTGGCATTCTTGACCATGTTTGTTGACCAAGCACTTTACAAGGGCGTTGCTCTCAAAGATAGTTATTTCTTTTTGATGTTTGCCGTGGCTGGATTTTTCTACTACACCTACCGCCGTGGACTTAGAATCATGAAAGAAAAGAAAGAAGAAGAAGCCAAAACAGAGGTAAAATCAAAGAAGATTGAAGATAGACTTAAAAGAAAATAAGTCTAATGTAAATTTGAAAAAATTTAATTAGAAAATTCATTGCCGTCTGCTTTAGCTGACGGATTTTTGTATCACATAAAACAAATTTGACTTTAGTCAAACTATATATTTAGACTAAAGTCAAATTTGTTTTCATTGAAGTATCCGTCAGCTAAAGCAGACGGCAATGAGCCTCGTACAATAAAACTTTAGATATTACACGCTACATTTTCTATAAAAACAGAATAACCAAAGGCAACCAAAATACCATTTCTCCAAGCCAACGATACCGCTCATTTTTTGCCAATTTTGCTTCAAAAAAATAAATCAAAGCTGAGCAAAAAGCCATTAAACTTTCTATCAAAAATACTTTTTTAAGAAATAAGTTATCGGTCAAAAAGATAGAAATAATCGAAAAAACTAAAACTCCCAATATTAGATAAGTACAATTGGTCTTGCCGAGTTTCTTGGC
>NZ_JBMLRC010000475.1:75383-152963 GCF_049241225.1 Emticicia sp. | reverse complement strand
TATCATTGCTTTTTTTCTTCAAAACTAAAAATAAAAATTAGTATCTAATCTGCTATCTGTAAAATTGGTAAGTAAAACCGTAAAATGTATAAAATTAAAAGTATCAGTGAAGGCTACCTTTGTGATGTAGTATTTTACAATCACTTAACACCCTCTAAATGAAGCTTTTATACATTATTTTCTTTTCCTTAGTTTTTTCGTTTGCTGTTGCCCAATCGGCAGATAGCACCAAAAATATTTCTTCTTTTTCGGGGTCGGTGGGATTTACTAATAATGGTTTTTCTATCATTCCAACTTTCTCGCTGAATCGTGCGGCTTTTGTGACTAATTTATCATTCCGAAAAAAGAGATTTAGTTTCGACCCAGATATTAGATTAGTACCAGATGCCCAAAAAGGCGGTTTGATTTGGTGGTTGCGTTACCGATTAGTTGACAACAAAAAGTTTGGTTTAAGGGTTGGTACTCACCCTGCTTTCACGCTCATCCGCCGAACGGATACCGAAAACGGAACTACCAAAGAAATTACCGAAATGCTACGATTTTTGGCTTTTGAGGTGGTACCAAGTTATCAGTTCAACAATAAACTTGGCGTGAGTGCCGTGTATCTACAAGGGAATGGCCTGCAAAAACACGGTCCTCAGCTTACTCGTGTTTTGTTTCTGAATACGAGCATCACCAATATTGGCTTGGGTAAAAGTCTTAGTTTCAATGTCTTTCCATCCGTTTATTTTTTATACACAGATGGTTATCGAGGTGACTATCTGACGGTCACGGGAGCATTATTCCATAAAAAACTTCCATTTAGCTTACAATCAACCATCAATCAAACTTTTACTACTGATGTGCCTGGCAATAAGGATTTTATGTGGAATATAACACTGAATTACAATTTTAAGAAGATTTATAAGAAAATCAACTAACTATTCTGTCAAATGAAACGAATTGTCTTGTTCTCTTTTATTCAATTAATTGCAGGCTTAAGTATCTCTTGCAAAGCTAGAAATGATGTTATTCAACAGTTCAATAACGAAAATAATCAAGCTATGAAAAGTAATAAAATAAACATCAAAGTAGGCAGTAAAACATTCACTGCCACGCTTTTGGATAATGCCACTTCTAAAGCTTTTATTGCTCAATTCCCACTGACTATCAATATGATAGAACTTAATAACAACGAAAAATACGCCCAATTACCCAAAAGCATACCAACCAATGCCTCAGTGCCAACTCGAATTGAAGCAGGCGATTTGATGATGTATGGATCAAGCACATTGGTGTTGTTTTACAAAGGCTTTAGCACATCATACAGCTATACCAAAATCGGCAAAATTGATGATATTTCGGGGCTAACTACTGCATTGGGGGCGGGCGATGTGAAGGTGAGTTTTGAAGTGGCGAATGATTGAATTTGAAATCGCTTCTTATCTGACTATGATGTAAGGTGACTTATTTTATTCACGAATAACTATCAAGAAGTTTCTTATTCGATTCTATTAAGAATAAGAAACTTCTTGTTTTATGCTAATTGATAAACCTGATGTAAAAGTCATTCATTACGTCCAAAAAGTATCATATTTTGGCATTATATCAATAGAAAATAGGATTTAGAATATATACTTTTGTCTTATCATAAAACCTTGATAATCTATGCTCGACCCTATACTTATCATGCTCATCGGAATGGCTATCGTAGTAGGTGGCATCATTCAGTTTAAGCTTCATCCTGTACTATCATTACTTTTGGCGGCAATTGTTGTTGCACTACTGACTCCGACAGCATCTGTCGAGCAATTTTTTATCGCAAAAGGAGGATTAGAAGCTGATGCCTTGAAACAAGCACACAAGAGCATAGGAGAGAGGATTGCTTCAGAATTTGGCAATACTTGTGCAAAAATAGGTATTTTGATAGCTATGGCGGCTATCATTGGTAAAGCCATGCTTGATAGCGGTGCGGCCGAGCGAATTATTAGAGGGATGCTCAAAATAACTGGTGAAAAAAATGCACCAATCGGTTTTATTCTAAGTAGTTTTTTCTTGACGATTCCAGTTTTTGTTGATACCGTAATTTTCTTGATGATGCCTTTGGCCAAGGCTATGGGATTACGTTTGAAGAAAAACTATTTACTTCTGGCACTTTCGGTAATTGCAGGTGCCGTAATGGCTAATTCTTATGTACCGCCTTCGCCTGGTCCACTAATTTTGGTGAGTGCATTCAATGTTCCGATTGGGCTGCTGATGGTCTGTGGCTTACTTTTAGGCTTATGCACCATTACGGTTGGGTATTTTATTGCCAAATACCTCAATACAAAGTTCGATATTCCGCTTCGAGATTCGCCCGATGCACGTTTAGAAGATATTAAAGCTATCGCAGAGAAGGACGACAGTGAACTCCCATCGCTGGCTTGGGCTTTGCTTCCTGCGGTATTTCCCTTGCTTACAATTTGTATTCGTTCTGCCGTTGAGGCATTTCATAAATCTGGTACACCCTTGACGAGTTCAGCTTTTTTAAACCAAATATTCGATATCGTACTTTTTTTTGGCGATAAAAACATTGCTCTTATTACAGGTGCAATTTTTGCTCTTTGGGTATTGGCTCGTCAGAAAAAAACAACCAAAGATAAGCTTACGTCATTTGTGCAAACAGCACTGATGAGTGGTGGTGGAATCATATTGATTACTGCCGCAGGTGGTGCGTTTGGTGGAATGTTACAGCAATCTGGCATTAGCGTTCGAATAGCAGAATTGACCAAAGATTACCAAATGGCTCTGATTCCGTTGGCGTTTTTTATAACAATGATTGTTCGTACGGCACAAGGTTCGGCAACGGTGGCTCTCATAACCGCTTCGGGAATTTTGGCAGGAATGGCACAGAACGCCAATCTTGGGTTTCATCCAGTATATTTATGTTTGGCTATCGGGAGTGGAGCAAAACTCATTCCGTGGATGAACGACGCAGGTTTTTGGATTATGTGCAAAACCTCAAATCTTACCGAACAAGAAGCCCTCAAAACGATTGCTCCCATGCAAAGTTTAATGGGTCTGGCTGGCGTAATTCTAACAATGATTGCCGCTTGGATTTTCCCGATGGTGTAATTGGTGATTAGTGAATGGTAAAATGGTTATTTGTTATTAGAATACGGGAAAATAAACAACAGAAAACAACCAGTAACCAATCCACCAATAAACAAGTAACAAAATGAATAATATAGTAATAAAAACTAACCCCAAAGACAACGTAGCCATCGTAGCGAATCCAACGGGATTGAAGCGTGGTGCAATTGTGTTGGATGGAGTGGTTCTCGAGGAAGATATTCCGATGGGGCATAAAGTAGCCTTAAAATCTTTTAATGAAGGAGATGAAGTTGTTCGTTACGGTCAAATCATCGGTTACGCTAATAGATTGATTGAAAAAGGAAGCTGGGTAAACGAAAGCAACATCAGTATGCCGCAGCCTCCTAAATTAGAAGATATTAAATATTTTCTACCTCCCCTCTCCATTGAGGAGAGGGGGCTGGGGGGTGAGGTATTTACCTTCCAAGGCTACCGAAACCCTGATGGTAGCGTAGGCACCAAAAACATTTTGGGTATCACCACGAGTGTACAATGTGTTGCAGGAATTACGAACTTCATCGAAAATAAAATCAGAAAGGAGTTATTGCCACTTTATCCAAATGTTGATGATGTCGTGGCTTTCAATCATAGTTATGGTTGTGGAATTGCGATTGATGCTCCAGCTGCCATTATCCCGATTCGAACCATCAAACACATTGCCCAAAATCCAAATTTTGGTGGTGAAATCATGATTATTGGTTTGGGTTGTGAGAAATTGAGACCTGAGAGGTTACTACCAGATGATGGGCTTCGACTTCGCTCAGCCCCCGAAACGGATACTGAGCGGAGTCGAAGTATTCTTTATCTTCAAGATGAATTGTTCGAGGGTTTTTACGAAATGGTTGATGGTATTATGGAAATGGCTGAAAAACATTTACAAAAGCTCAATCAACGTAAACGAGAAACTTGTTCGGTAGCTGATTTGGTGGTAGGTATGCAATGTGGCGGAAGCGATGCTTTTTCGGGGCTGACTGGAAATCCAGTTGCTGGATTTGCAGCTGATTTAATTGTAAAAGGTGGGGGAACGGTGTTTTTCTCAGAAGTTACTGAAGTGCGTGATGCCATTCATTTGCTTGTTCCTCGCTGCGAAAACGCCGAAGTAGCCCAAAAACTCAAAGATGAAATGGCTTGGTATGATAATTATCTGAGTCAAGGGCAAGCAGATAGAAGTGCCAATACAACCCCAGGTAATAAAGGTGGTGGATTGAGTAATATCGTAGAAAAAGCCCTCGGTTCGGTTGTAAAATCTGGGACGAGTATGATTGTGGATGTAGTTTCACCGGGCGAGAAGGTGCGTAAAAAAGGGTTGAATTTTGTAGCTACTCCTGCCAGTGATTTTGCTTGTGGAACGCTCCAATTGGCCGCAGGCATGAATATGCACGTGTTTATTACGGGTCGAGGTACACCTTATGGCTTAAATATGGTTCCAGTCATTAAAGTAAGTTCAAATTCAAAATTGGCGAATCGTTGGCATGATTTGATTGATTTTGATGCAGGTCCAGTGGCTTTCGGGCAAAAAACTATCGAAGAAATGGGCTGGGAATTATTCCACTTAATCCTCGAAATAGCTAGCGGAAACAAAAAAGTAGCAACCGATAAACTGGGGCTTTATAACGATTTGGTACTTTTTAATCCTGGGCCATTAACGTAATTATTCAAGCGACGGCATCGCTCAAAGCGATGCCGTCGCTAAAACTTTTGATACACATGAAATTTCCGAAAATCAAAGAATTCCACATTACACCCATTGCGGTGGTTGACCCTCCGTTGTTGAATGCAGCTGGGCTTCATGCTCCATATGCCTTGCGTACGGTTGTTGAATTGGTAACAGAAGATAACATCAGTGGCGTCAGCGAGATTCCGGGAAATATAGATATTGATAAAGCTCTTGAAAGAAGTCGCCCGCTCATCATTGGACAAGACCCGTTTCAAATCAATAAAATAAGAGATATTCTTTCGGCCGAATTTGGCACCGAAAAGCCTGCCGATAGGGGTTTCACTCCGTGGGACCAACGTACGGTTGTGCATGTTTTTAGTTCGATTGAAGTAGCTTGTTTAGATATTATCGGTAAAATCGTCAACCGACCAGTGGTAGATTTATTGGGCGGTAAACGCCGTGATGCAGTGCCATTTTCGGCTTATCTTTTTTATAAATACGAAGGTGCTGGCGGTGAATTGGAGTTTGGAACAGACCCAAATGCCACAGGTTGGGCGGCAGCTCGACAAGCAAGTGCCTTAAATCCCGCTGAGATTGTTGCTCAAGCCAAAGCCATGTGTTCAGCGTTTGGTTTTCAGTCGATTAAGCTCAAAGGAGGGGTGTTTGAACCACGCCAAGAAGTAGATGCAATCTTGGCTTTACACGAAGCATTTGGCCCCAATGTGCCACTTCGTATCGACCCAAATGCACTTTGGACGGTAGAAACTTCTATCAAATATGGTAAAGAAATGGAGGGTATCATCGAATACTTAGAAGACCCTTGCCGTGGACAAGAAAACATGGCCGCCGTTCGGAAAGCCCTAAAAACACCTTTGGCAACCAATATGTGTACAACTTCATTCGGAGATATTCCAAGAAGTGTTCAGTTGGGGTCGGAAGATATTATTTTATCCGACCACCATTTTTGGGGCGGATTGCAGGAATCAATGAAGTTGACGAGCATCTGCGAGACTTTCGGGCGAGATTTATCCATGCACTCCAATTCTCATTTGGGTATTTCGTTGGCGGCGATGGTGCATTTGGGAGCGGCCATTCCTAATTTCAAATATGCCCTCGATACACATTATCCGTGGCAATCTGACGAAATCATTGTTGGCGGACGCATGAAGTTTGAAGATGGGGCAGTACCAGTACCGAGTGGGCCAGGTTTAGGGGTTGAATTAGATAGAGTCGCCTTGGCAAAATTGCACGAAAACTACAAAAAATGCGGCCTAACCAAACGCAACGACGAAATAGAAATGCAAAAAGTGCAACCGGACTGGAAATTTATGGCAACGAGATGGTAAAACCTTCTGTAGAGACAGGGCATGCCCTGTCTCTACGGGATAAACAAATAAAAATATGGAACTATCAAAAATAAAATCATCGCTCGAAGACGGGCTTCTTTCTTTTCCAATCACCGATTTTGATGAAAAAGGTGAATTCAACGCCAAAACCTTTGCCGAACGTGTAGAGTGGTTCGTGAGCCATGATGTCTCATCGGTTTTTGTGGCTGGCGGAACAGGCGAGTTTTTCTCGCTGACTGTTGATGAATACGAGCAAATTGTCAATATATCGGTCAAAGTTGTGGCTGAGCGTGTACCAGTAATTGCCAGTGCAGGAAGAAGTATCGCCGAAGCAAAAACTTTTACAAAAATTGCCGAAAAAGCCGGTATTCATGCCATTTTGCTCTTCCCGCCGTATCTGACCGAATGCCCGCAAGATGGGGTTTATGAATATGCCAAAGCCATCATGCAAAATACCTCATTACCAGTGATTTACTATAACCGTGGTAATGGTGTTTTATCGGCAGAATATATAAAAAAACTGGCTGATGCTTGTCCAAATTTCATTGGTTTGAAAGATGGCACAGGCAATATGCAAGATTTGAACGATACCATCAAAACAGTTGGTAAACGCCTTTCATACATCGGTGGAGTTCCAACTGCCGAGATTATTGCCGAGGCATATTTGTCGATTGGAGTGAATACATACTCATCAGCCGCATTTAATTTTGTACCTGAACTGGCCAATAAATTCTACAAAGCCCTACGTGCAGGCGATAAAGCAACTGTTGAAGAAATAACGCAGAAATTTTATATTCCTTTGGTCAGATTACGTGGCAAAAAGAATGGTTATGCTGTGAGTTTGATTAAAGCTGGGGCAAAGTTAATTGGTAAAAGTGCAGGTGATGTACGTCCGCCACTCACGATGCCAACTGATGCAGAAGTTGAGCAACTTCGCCAAATTATCGAGCAGAGTAAATGATTGATAATGAAGCTATTGCCAATGATATTTTGTTGGCAATAGCTCATATTATTTATCTTTTTATCACCTTCAAATCCTTAAAATAACCTTCCGTCCAGTTGCCAATCCAAAGACCGATGCTACCAGAGTTATCTGCTCCGAGTTTTAGGTCGTTTACAATCAAAGAAGGTTGTTTGGCGTTGTTTACAAAGAATTTAGCTTTTTGTCCTGCTACTTCAATTCGCAAAGTTATCCATTCATTTAGGCCCATATCTGCGTAAGATTCGTATTTTTCGGGGTCGGTTTTGCGTAATTTATCAAAACGATAATTGGGGAAAGCAAAGTACTGAATACTATGATTTCTGCGAATTTGGTCGTCGGCACGGCCATTGGTTGGTCGAATATAAATACTCTCAAATGTTGAGTTTTTATCGCCAATTCTAAAAGCAAGGCCAATAAAACCACGGGCACTGGCTGGAGCATTTTTCATCAATCTGCTCAAAAGCTTTACTTCGATTATTCCATTCTTAAAGTCAAGGTCTTTTATTTTCACAAATGTAGCTTCATCTGTGCCTTTTATGGTCGTATCGGCTTCTACTTTTACAAGCTCTTTTCCTTCCATCTTTACAAAAGACAGATACACTTGATTGGCTTCGAGATTGTCTTTATTCATTTTTATATTTTGAGCCGATAAGCTCACTGATAATAGCGTAGTTATCAATAAAAGAGGTAGTTTCTTCATATTAGCATATGCTTAAAAATATAAATAGATAAATTCTGTATGTCTAAGTTTTTTTAAGGCAAAGGTTCTAAATTAATTTTATGTTTTTATAGGAAATATTTTATTGGATTATTTGTAAGTAAGTGCTGAGACAAAAATAAACGACACTTATATCTTGTATCAAGCATAAATAACGAGTGCTTTATACTATTGTGGACTTTCGACTATTGACTATTTAATAGTGAAACTATTGAAATTTGAAATTATTTTAACTGTTAAATTGGATTGGACAGAAAAAAAAACATTAGTTAATCAGGCTTTTGATGAGTATAAGTTTAGTCTTTAGCATACCAAAACGGTATAGTAATATATTCAGACCAAACTTTTTTTGGTAAGCTATCAGTTTGTAATGCTTTGATATGGAGTGTGTTACGTCCGATTTTGCATTTTTCACTGCTTAAATACGTAGTAAGTCCTTTCGTTTTTATAGCTCCGTGTTCATCGTAAAAAAATTCGATCGAATTTAAAGTAGAATCATTAATGGCAATCTTAAAATACTCACCGAACGAATCTAAACGTGCTTTATCTTTAATTAAACGCTTTTTATGTTTATCCAAATTTTCAGCAATTTTCGGCTCTTTATAAATCTTAGTTAATTTGGCATCGAGCACTTTATTGTAATTAATGAATAATTTGATAAAAGGTTCTTGAATAATATCGGCTTGAATACTGGCTTCCCAAATATAATCTTCTCCTGACCGAAGATTATCATAATAGTTTGTATTGAGTTTATGATCTGCTGACCCCGTTGAATAATAACTTCTTGGCTCCATAAAAGGAATCCCTGCGTGTTCGGTTGCTGTTTTAGTGTAAATAACCATTGCTAAAACGCTAAACGACAACATCAATGTGAGCATGAATCTGTAATAAGTTTTATGGGGGATATGTGAAGCAAAAACAAAGCCTATATAATTCAGTGGTTTGAACATACCGAAATACATGAGACTCATCATTTTTACCATTCTTACAAACCATTTACTCAACACAGGGTTATCACGATATTTTTCTTTATTCATAATAGAAACAAACACAAATACCAGAGCAAGTAGAGCAACTACAGATATCATGGCTATGTTTCTTATCTTGGCATACAAATCGGCATTATAGGTTTTAAACAGAATAATACTTATAAATATGACAAGATACATCACAGATATCATTACACTAAATAGCACCATAATAAAGGCTATTGAGAATATTCTGCTGCAATTTTTATCTAATCTGACGATATAATCGTCAAAGCTTCCAAACCAATTTTTGTAGATTCCCTTCAGTTCATTATTTGTATTTGGTAGTTTGTCATAATCAATTCCTTTTGGGTAAACGGCCCGTAAACCAACCAAGGCAATCCAGAACGCTCGAAGAATAAAATGAATAAAAAAGCTGAAAATCAACAAATATGATGCTGCTTTAGCAAAACTAAAAGCTAAATTGGGAAATATCGTACTTGAAATTTCAGTGTTGAATTGATAATTTTCAAAATAAGAAAAAGTAACTTTATCAACGAATTCGGGTAAAAAGGAAGTTGAAAAAATAGCAGCTCCCGAAACTACTAATTCCAGATTCCAGCTTTGATTTGATAGTTCTTGTAGCCAATTACTTTTATCTTGTGTAGGGTTCTCCATGGTGACTAAAACGGTTGATAGGCAAGGTTACCACAAAGATAAAAATTTTATTTAATCTTGTTTTTCCTACATCAAACTTTCATGATAATCACATGATAGTACAGGAACCTTTAAATTAAAATATTATTACCTTTGAGTATCCTTATTTACTAAATATATTCAACCTTAAACGATGAAAAAAAGTATCATTTTAACAACGGTTTTGATGTTATCTATTGGGCAATTATTCGCCCAATTTACCCTCCAAAAACTCCAAGTAAATTACCAAACAACGCCTCTAGGCACTGATTTAATTACGCCGCAGTTTTCGTGGCAAATGAAAAACACTACCAACAAAAGAGGTCAAGCTCAAATCGCTTATCGAATAGAAGTAACAGATGAGCAAAACCATGTAGTGTGGGATTCAAAAAGGGTAGAAACTGGGCTTGCTCATGCCATTCAATATGGAGGCGAAGCTCTAAAACCAACCACTAAATATACATGGAAACTGACTGTTTGGGATAATTTCAAGGCTTTTTCAGTCACAAAATCATGGTTCGAGACAGGCTTGCTAAATCCTAAAATTGAGGCGTGGTCAGGTGCTGCGTGGATAGGCGGAGGCGACGAAGATTTAAATTTTTATTCTCATTATTTATCGGTTTTTAAGCTGCAATATGATATTCAGTTAGCTCAAAACTCAACCAAAGGTTCATTCATTTTTGGGGCAAACGATAGCCGTTTGAGCAATCAGTACCTAAATTTCATGGGTGTTGAGCGTAAAAAAGATGAAAGTTATGTTGAAATAGAATTGGATATTTCGCCACTAATAGAGGATACAAATTCATCTGCCAAACTGAATATTTATCGGGTAGGTTACACCAAAACCGATAAAGCAGATGAGCCAATCAAATCTATTCCGATACCGCAAAGCATTATTAATCTAACCAATAAAAATGCCAAGCATACGCTATTTTTAGAGTGTAATTTTGGCGTTTTTGAATTTTATATTAATGGCACCGATGAGGCTCATAAAATTCAAGATAAATCAATGATTCCCTCATCAAGATTTGCCCCTCGTGGTTTAAATCTTAATCCAGTGGGTGTTGGAAATAACTTTATCAGTTTCCCTATGTTGGCCGATATAGGTTTCAAAACAAAGACAAGTCAAACGGCTTATTTCACTGATGTTCAAGTAAAAAACTTGCGTTATCCAAGCAACACTTTATATCATCTAAAAAAAGCACCTGACGTTTCTGGTGAAAAATTAATAACCATCAATCCAAGCAAGAACGCTACGCCAATGCTGCGTTCGGTATTCAAAACCGATTCAAAAGCCATCAAAAAAGCCCGTTTATACGTAACAGCCCGAGGAATTTATGAAGTATTTATCAACGGAAATCGTGTGAGTAATGAATACTTCAACCCAGGCTTAACGCAGTATAATAAAAAACACATGTACCAAACCTTCGATGTAACATCGAGCCTAAAAAATGGCCAAGCCAATGCCATTGGAGCTTGGTTGAGCGAAGGTTGGTGGAGTGGAAATATCACTTATAGCGGTGAAAGTTGGAATTGGTTCGGCGACCGCCAATCTTTATTGGCCAAATTAGTGGTTACCTATGCCGATGGTTCAGAGCAAATCATTACGACCAACAATAAAGATTGGAAACTATTTACTGAAGGCCCAATTCGAGTGGGTTCGTTTTTTCAAGGCGAAGTCTATGATGCTACCAAAGAAGAAGCCATCAAAGGTTGGGCAACGACTAATTATGATGATAAGGCTTGGAAATCGGCTGTGGAAGTACCACTTGAAGGAACGGCCATTGTGGGTGATGTAAAATATTCGGGTCGATATTCGGCATCTTTACCCTACGATGATTTTAAGTTGGTTGGACAAATGGGTGAAAACGTCAAAATCGTGAAAACACTTACCGCTCAAAAAGTAGAAGAGGTCAGACCCAAAGTCTTTGTTTATGACATGGGGCAAAATATGGTGGGTTTCCCACAGATTTTGGTAAAAAATGGTAAAAAAGGACAAGTGATAAATCTACGTTATGCCGAAATCACTTACCCGAATCTACCCGATTATAAAGGAAATGAAGGCATGATTATGCTCGAAAATATCAGAGCGGCTCTTGCTCAAGACCAATATATTTTGAAAGGAGGCGATGAAATCATTCAATCTCGATTCACTTTTCATGGCTATCGTTATTTAGAAATTACAGGCATTGAAAAAGCCATTCCTGTGGCAGATGTTAAAGGGTTGGTTATCAGTTCGATAGCTGATTTATCTTCTAAATTCGAAACTAGCAATCCCTTGATTAGTCGTTTCTGGGAAAACATTACTTGGTCGTTGCGTGGAAATTTTGTTTCGGTGCCAACCGACTGCCCACAACGCAATGAACGCATGGGCTGGAGCGGTGATATTTCGGTGTTTTCGAGAAGTGCTACTTACCTGACCGACGCCAATTTGTTTTTAAGAAGACACCTTCTGGGCATGCGTGATATTCAACCCGAGAGCGGTCGTTTTACCGATGTGGCTCCCGTGGGTGGCGGTTTTGGTGGAACACTCTGGGGAAGTGCGGGTATCGTTGTAGCGTGGGAAACTTACCGCCAATACGGCGATGTGCAGCTACTCGCTGAGCATTACGATGCCATGAAAAAATACATCAATTTCTTGGAAACAAAAGTTGATAAAACAAATGGCATTCTAAACGAAGGGCCATTGGGCGATTGGTTGAGTCCGGAAGGAAATAAAAATGATAATACTTTGTTTTGGATGGCATATTTTGCCTATGATTTAGATATCATGAGCAAAATGGCCGAGGCTTTGGGCAAAACCGAAGATGCAAAGGTTTTTTTGCAAAGAAGCAGCGAAATCAAAAAGATTTTCAATGAGGTATATGTTGATAAATCTTCGCATCGTACGGTCAAATCGGGCATCAAAACTGGGTTTATGGGTGCTCCGAATGAAGCAGATAGCCGTGGAAAATCTGACAAAGGAGAATTGATTGACACGCAAGCATCTTATGCTATTCCGTTGGCGTTGGGTACATTCGATTTACAAAATAAAGCCTTTGCTATCAAGTATTTAAGTGAAGCCATTTCTCGCAAAAACAAAGATGATGGTGGAATAGAACGCCCCGAAAACTCCTTGATGACGGGCTTTATCGGTACGGCTGCGGTTAGTGAGGCACTCTCAGAAAATGGTCGAGACGATTTGGCTTATCAGCTTTTGGTCAATAAACAATATCCATCGTGGTTGTATTCAGTAGTCAATGGAGCCACTACCATTTGGGAGCGATTGAATAGTTATACCGTAGAAAATGGTTTTGGCGGTAACAATTCAATGAATTCATTCAACCACTATTCGTTTGGAGCGGTAGCGGCTTGGATGTACAATTATTCGTTAGGCATTCAACGCCACCCACAAAAGACTGGTTTTAAGGAGTTTATCTTAAAACCAACTCCCGACCCAACGGGACAAATCACCTCAGCGAAAGGCTATTATGATTCGATGTATGGAAGAATAGAAAGTAGTTGGGATTTGGGAATTGGGATTTCGGATTTAAAAAAGACGAACAATCCAAAATTTACTTACAGATGTACAGTTCCTCCAAATACTTCGGCTACGCTCTATTTGCCTGCTAATAAGCAAATTACAGAATCAGGTAAGAAAGTAAAAGTTGATAAAACCGAAGGTGACAAAGTATTGATCGCTTTGACTTCGGGTACTTATGTTTTTGAGGTAAAATAGAATAGAAGATGATGAAATCAGGGTTTGCTTATGAAACGCTGATTTCATCTTAATAATCGAATATATGAATTATCTGCCTGCTGTGCTTACTTCAAAAAAGTTTTTTGGCATATATTCTAGGTGTTGTATGCCCAACTTTGAGTAATTCAGAGAATATCAATTTATAATTGTGTTGCGTTCTGCCAAAATCAAGTTTTTAAATTTCTGCCACTTTACACCAATCTTTTTATCCGCATCTAAAAAAAGGCTTGGGCATTGTTTGCCAGTCCATTTCTGATGTGGCACAACATTATCAATACTAATCTTCAGATCAAACATCAAAGCGGCTACCAATCGTGCAGCTCTCAAATTTGCTGCCGTTTGATTGATACCTGCATTCATACAAATTTCTATCCCAATACTTTTACTATTGCCACTTTTGGCGTGATATGCCTCTTCATTGATGGGTATATGTTTCACAATTCTAAGGTCATCAACCGTGTAGTGCCACGAAACCCATACTTTTTTGCCGCTGTTTTTTGGATAAATGTAAAACCCAGTCATTTTTAAAAAACGAGCATGAGCAAGGGCATTTGCACTACTACTAACATTATCAGTATTATGAATTGTGATAAATGTTGCGGCAAGTGGAGTTTGGGGACGATTTTGCTTTCCTATTGGCACTAGATCTTCTAAAAGATTGAGTTGCTGCCCGAATTCTTGCCTTGTCATGATTGCTGATTTTTTGTTCTAAACAAATATAAATAAAGGTTTTATTAACAACAAATTTTGTATTAGCTACTTATTTTGGAGGTGAAAAAAATAGCATCTTAAAATAGGGCCGTCGTACGGCGAAATATTTTGCCCCGATGAGGATTGTGATGTTGAGAGGTTACATATTCTGCTGAAATGTAACTCCTGTAGCGTATTTTTAATCTACAATTTATTGATTATAAGTGCTTTGTTTTTTTTTCATAATCCTGGATTCACGTTGTTTACGTAAAATGCTAGGCATGAGTGTTTAACAGAACTGCCGACTTAAGACTATTTCGGAGCTTTTTTAATACAAAGATTAAAAATAAGCAATGGTGAAAATTAAATTGATAATTATATTCTTTCACCATGGAGTTAGCTAGAGTCTTCATTTTTTCACCGTGAAACTATGGATTATACTTCGTGTAACTCGCTGGCGACCGTCGCTACGCTAAAATATTGTCAATGTGAGTGGTTCTGTATACTTCTAACTTATAAATTTGGCAAAAAAGACAAATATTACTGCCTATTTTCGATATTCGTTACTTATTTTACGTAAAATATCCTGAGTACCAATCAAGCATTTTCAAATGTCAAACTATCTATTCTCAAAAACCGCCTATGTAAAGGGGCTGCAATGCCACAAACAACTGTATTTGTATAAATACCACTATAAACTGCAAGACCCACTCAGTCCTGAAACCTTGGCAAAGTTTAAAGGTGGACACGATTTTGAAGATGCTTATCGAGCTGCTAATTTTCCATTTGCGGTTGATATTGAAAAAATTGCTAAAAGCAGAAATGACTATCAATCACTTACTCAAAAAGTGCTGCAAAAGCAGATTGCAGATATTTTTGAAGCTACCTTTGTCTATCAAGAGGTTTTGGTGATGAATGATGTATTGACTAGAAGTAGTGGCAGGTGGGAAATTCAGGAAATCAAAAATAGTTTTGAACTTTCACAAACCCACGTCCAAGATATTGCTCTTCAGTATTTTGTAACAAAAGGTGCTTTGCAACAAGACCTCGATGCAAAATTGGTGCTGAATAATGGAGAAAATGGATATAAAGTAATTGACGTTACATCCGAAGTAAAAGCCTTACAGTCGGATATTGCCAATAATATTCAAGATTTTAAAAATGTTTTAGAACAAAATTCCATTCCTAATATTGATACCGGTCACCACTGTGATTTACCTTACAAGTGTAGCTTTTGGGGCTATTGCCACCGGTAGTTTTTTGTTTTTCATAGAAAGTGAAGTTTCGTTGAAAATATTTACGGATAGAAGGGAAAAATCAATGGATTTAAGATTTGTTCCGCTCCGTAGCGTTCGTCTTACCGTAACAAAAATCAATACATCTCAAAAGAGAGCAACAAAAAAGCGGTACTAAACAAATACCGCTTTTTTGATTTTCTATATTTAAACTATTTTAAGTTTCTGCCCTTTTTTTACCGAATTTGAGCGTAAACCGTTCATTTTCTTTAATCTTTCAACCGAAATCCCTCCATATCTTTGTGAGATACTCCAGAGCGTATCACCTCTTTGTACTACATGATATTTTGGTTTTGTTTTTTCAATTGTTTTCTTTGTTTTTCTTTCTTCTTTGATCGTTCGCTCAACTTCTACCACTTCTTCATCCGCATCTAGAATTACTAGTTTTTGCCCAACCATGATTTTAGATGATTTAAGATGATTCCACACTTTCAAATCATACATATCAACATCATACTTGTCAGCAATTCGATTCAATACATCGCCTCTCTTTACAGTATAAGTTTTCTTTTTTACTTTACGAATTTTCTTTATTTCTTCTTCTACTTTTTCTGGCTTATCATTTTCTTCAACTATAGTTTCATTATCATTCGATGCTCTCACTGATCCACCACCTATGATTACTACGCCATTTTCTGCCGCAGAATTATTAGAGGCTAACATAACCGAAACTCCATTTTGTTTTTGAGCCGAATCTAAAATCATCTGACGATTCGCCTCAAAATATGCATAGCTTTCAGCCGGAATTTTTAATTCAAAACCTCTAGAGTGAGCTGGTAAAACACCTTTTAAAATTGAAGGATTATGTTTCTGAATATCATCAACACTAATGCCACTCATATTTGAGAAAGTTTCGAGGTCTAAATAACCATCAATAATCACTTTCTCAACCGCCACCGGCTCCATGATTTCCTCAGGGAAAATGCCATATTCACCTGCATGGTTCATCATGTACATGATGGCAGTAAATTGTGGCACATAAGCACGCGTATCTTTATGTAAGTAAGGGTGAAGCTGCCAGTAATTCGTGACATTGCCAGCACGACGAATAGCTCTACGTAAATTACCCGGGCCAGTGTTATATGATGCCAACACTAATTCCCAATCTCCGAAGATATTATATAATTGACGGAAATACTTACATGCTGCTTCGGTCGATTTTTCGATGTCCATTCGCTCATCCACGTATTCGTCAACTCGTAGGCCAAAATCTTTGCCCGTAGGTTTCATAAATTGCCAAAGACCAACCGCTTTTGCGTGTGAAATTGCCTTCGGATTTAGCCCTGACTCAAGCATTGAAAGATACTTCAATTCGTCAGGCATATTATATTTTGCTAAATACTTTTCAAAAATAGGGAAGTAAAAGTTTTTTCTCTCGAGCATTTTTTTTGTAAAGCTCGGTTTTTTATAAATGAAATAATCTACAAAACTGTGCACGATTGAATTATATTGTAGAGGTATCGAACGCTGCAAGTTCTGAAAACCTTCACGTACTTTGTTTACATCGGCAGTTGGAATAAAAGCCTCTACGGTAGGGAGTTCTTCAACGAGTGAGTCTTCGGCTGCAACAGTTATTGCCTCTTCAGGAATAACAGATTGGGCATTTGTAACGCAACACGCACAACCCAAAAAACTCGTTAGGACAAGAATTTTTTTAGATATCTTCATTTTTATACTGTATTAGCGAAGCTATTTAACGCTTGATTTATGGTGTTAGGAAAGCAAACCATTCTCAAAAATAATTCACAAGTGCTTTTTTGTCAAGTAAATAGTGTTTTATTTTTGTATTTTCAAATATTTCTGAAAGTATAAAACATTCAAAAATGTCCTACTGCTCTAATGATTTTGCAAAAGCGAGCATTTCTGCTTCATCAAAATTCTTGCCAAGAATTTGAATTCCGATTGGTAAGCCTGCTGAATTTTCACCGTTTGGAATCGAAATACAAGGATTTCCTATCACATTTGCTTGAACCGTAAAGATGTCCATCAAAAACATTTGTAATTGGTCATCTGATTTTTCACCAATCTTAATTGCCGGTGTCGGCGTGGTTGGCGAAATCAGAAAATCATATCTCGATAGAATTTCATCAGTCGATTCTTTTATTAAACGACGAACCCTCTGGGCTTTCGTATAATAAGCATCATAATAATCTGCACTTAATACAAAAGTACCTAAAATAATACGACGACGCACCTCCGCTCCGAAGCCTTCTGCACGTGATTTTTTATAGAGTTGCTCTAAATTTTTAACACCTGCGGCACGATGCCCGTAACGAACGCCATCGAATCTCGATAGATTCGAACTTGCTTCGGCAGTTGTTAAGATATAATACGTTGGCAATAAATATTTCATCAAAGGGTAGTCAACCGCCTCAACGATGTGTCCTGCCGCTCGAAGTTGCTCAATTTTTGCTGCCGTATTTTTTCTTACGTCTTCGTCGAGTCCTTCACTTTCGAGTGCTTCACGCATGTAGGCAAGGCGATATTGTTTTTTCGGAGCAAGGTTTTCAGAATAGGCAGGAACTGAGGTATGCGAAACGGTACTGTCGTGCTCGTCGGCACCTGCTATGATTTCGAGTAGGAGGGCAGCATCTTCAACTGTTTTGGTAATTGGCCCGATGCAATCAAAAGATGATGCGTAGGCAATCAGACCCCAACGTGATACCCTCGAATAGGTTGGTTTTAAGCCAACTACACCACAAAAGGCCGCTGGCTGACGTACCGAACCACCAGTATCAGACCCAAGCGATGCCAAACACATATCGGCTTGCACGGCTACGGCCGAAGCTCCCGAAGAGCCACCCGGCACACGGGTTGGGTCGGCAAAGTTGAGTGTTGGGCCAAAAGCAGAATTTTCGTTCGATGAGCCCATCGCAAATTCATCACAGTTTTGGCGACCAATAATAATGGCATCCTCGGCCAAGATTCGCTCAACGGCAGTAGCCGTAAATTGTGATTGAAAGCCATTTAAGATTTTGCTTGACGCCTGTAAACCATGATTTTCATGGGCCAACACATCTTTCAAGCCAATAACCATACCCGCCAAACGTCCTGCAGTTCCGTCATTAATTTTCTGGTCAACAGTTTCTGCTTGCTTTAGGGCTTCATCGGCATATACTTCCAGAAAAACATTCAGATTTTTATGGGTTTCGATTTGCTCTAAATAATGTTTTACCAACGAAACACAGTTGGTTTCACCGCTGGAAATGGCTTGTTTTACTTCTTTGAACGAATTGTATTTGGTCATTTCTAAATCATGATAATGTAAAAACAAAAAAACAACAGCCACTCAGTTTTGGGCTGGGTGCTGTTGTCAAGGTGTTGCCTAATTATCGTTGCCTGAGCGAAGTCGAAGGCGGTAATTAGGCAAAAAAATCCTTATTTATCTTCTGAAGTTGCTTTTTCGATGTTTTCTTTTACTTCACGAGAAGCATCTTTAAACTCACGAATTCCTTTTCCTAATCCACGTGCAAGCTCAGGTAATTTCTTAGCACCAAAGAAGAAAAGAATTACAACCAAAATCAGAATCATTTCTGTACTTCCAAGACCAAACATAATATTATTAATTTAAAGTGTTTTTTAGTCGATAGACCGCAGACTACTGTCCGCAGTGTTTTTATTTTGTTTATTCTACTACAAATGTAAAAGTAAATTGGAAATTAAAAAATTAATTTCGTCTTAAACTTTCGCCCTATTAAGCTCAATATTCAATAAGAAAAATGAGTTTCCGAATAATAAAATATTGATTATCAGTTAAATTTTCTTTTATGTCGATTCAATTTGCCAAGTGGTCTATTTCGTATTTCGCCACTGGTCAAATTTTACGAGTTCATCGTCAATACTTTTGAAAATAAATACCAAAAGTGCTACATCATCACTTAAACCTATAAAGGGCAAGAAGTCAGGAATAATGTCGATAGGTGATATAAAATATACAAAAGCGGCAATGATTTTAAGTAAATTACCGAGTTCGATTTGGCGATAATCACCCACCGCATAAGCCTTGATGAGTGTTCCCATGACTGTGATTTTCTCTCTGATGACATCAAAAATTCCACCTACGCCCATTTCTTTGGTTTTGGTGAGAGCGGCTTGCAATAATTTCAATAAACTTTTTGCATTTTTTGCGATTCGAGGGGCTTTCCCCAAAGCACTTTTATAAATGGCAGATTCGATTATTTTTGACAGCAAACTTTGTGTTGAACTCGCTTTGGTACTCATTTTATTTATTTATTGTGCTTTGTAAAAGAAATTTTCAGGTAATTGCTTTCTCGAAGTTTTTTCGGCAAAAATTGCTTGCATTGCTGTATTGACTTTCTGAAATATACCATAGAAACGTAAAAACTTATAAAAATTATCCATGAAATATAAAAAATGCAAAAAAAACATTCAAATACATTGTTTTGTATTAGTTTTGTCCAATAAATTTGTTGCTAATTTACAACAAAACCATTTTGCTGATTTTTATACTAAAACTGCTACGTGGTCAGTTATAAATTTATCTAAATATTTCTTCAATTTTCATGTCTAATCCATAACCCCAAGGCATGAATTAATTTATAAAAAGTTCCTCCTTTGGGGGTTAGGGGGCTTAAAAAACTATGAAAGTAACAGTAGTAGGTGCAGGTGCAGTTGGTGCAACCACTGCCGACAACATTGCTCGCAAGCAAATCGTAGATGAAGTTGTATTGCTCGATATTAAGCAAGGTGTTGCTGAAGGAAAAGCAATGGACTTGATGCAAACAGCTTCATTAGAGGGCTTTGATACAACTATCATCGGTTCGACAAATGATTATACAAAAACTGCAAAATCTGATGTAGTAGTAATTACTTCAGGTTTACCACGTAAGCCAGGTATGACTCGTGAAGAGTTGATTGGTATCAACGCTGGTATCGTAAGAGATGTAGTTACAAAAATCTTAACTCACTCACCAAAAGCGATTTTGTTGATTGTTTCTAACCCAATGGATACAATGACTTACTTGGCGTATCAAGTAGCTCAAGAAATGGGTGTAAACAAAAAACGTATCATTGGTATGGGTGGCTCGTTGGATTCATCACGTTTCCGTTATTATTTATCTCAAGCAACTGGTTTTGCTCAAAGTGATATTCACGGACAAGTAATCGGTGGACACGGCGATACTACCATGATTCCTTTGACTCGTTTGGCTACTGTAAATAGCATTCCAGTGAGCCGTTTCTTATCAAAAGAAGTATTGGAAAAAGTTGCTGCCGACACAATGGTTGGTGGTGCTACGCTTACAGGATTGTTGGGTACTTCGGCTTGGTATGCTCCAGGTATCGCTTCTTGTGCGGTTGTTGAGGCTATCGTGCGTGACGAGAAAAAAGTAATTCCTTCGAGTGTTTACCTAAATGGTGAGTACGGTCAAAAAGACATCTGTATGGGTGTGCCAGTAGTAATTGGCCGTAACGGTTGGGAGAAAATCATCAACATCCGTTTGAATCAAGAAGAGCAAGCTGCGTTTGCAAAATCGGCTGATGCAGTTAGAAATATGAATAATGTATTGGCGACATTGTAATATTCGATTGATTATTTCGTAAAAAACTCGCGGAGGCTTGGCCTCTGCGAGTTTTTTTTTTGATTTTTTTTCAGATGAATTTGACGTAATTTGCAGAAAAATTAAGAAAAAACTATGATGTCTAACTCCGATATTGTTGATACTATCGAACTTACCGCAAAACTACTCGAACTCCACAACGAAGACGAGTTTAGAATAAAAACATATACCAATGCCGCCTATAATCTGGATAAATACGTAGGCGAGTTATCGCAATTAGATTTCCCGCAACTGACTCAAATTCAAGGAGTTGGAAAAATGATGGCTGGTAAAATCTTAGAGATGGTAAGCACTGGCCAGCTCAGAGATTTGCAGGATTTACTGGCCAAAACTCCCGAAGGTGTTATCGAAATGTTTAAGATTAAAGGGCTGGGAGCAAAGAAAATCAAAGTTTTGTGGAATGAATTGGGCATTGATAACCTCAACGAATTACAGATTGCTTGTGAAAACGGAAGTATATCGAAAGTAAAAGGTTTTGGTGGAAAAACACAGGAGTCAATTCTTGAATCGTTGAAATTTATTCAAAGCCAAGCAGGAAAACTGAGAATGGATAAGGCCGCTATTCTGGCAGAAATCATTTTGGAAGAACTCAAGAAAAGCTTCGATAAAGTAGAAATTTCGGGGCAAGTCCGCCGAAAATCAGAAACCGTTGATACACTTACTTTCTTAGCAGCTTATACCGATTCTTTACCCGATTTCACTGCCGAAGGTTTTATAAAAGATGAGAAAACTTCTTCTCCGTTTGTGTGGCGTGGGAAGTTTTTGGAGAATAAAATTAGCATCGAGATTCGTTATGTTGCTGAAAATGAATTACTTAACAAGCAATTTGTTTATACAGCAAACGAAAACCATTTAAAACACCGCAACGAAAGTGGCGTTTCATTGTTGAGCGTTGCTCTTTCTACAATTTTGGCTAATGGTCTGACCGAAGGTCTGACCCAAGATGCTGCCGAAACTGCCATTTATGAAAAATTCGGAGTTCCGTATATCATTCCAGAAATGCGTGAGGGCGTAAACGAATTTGATTGGATAAAGAAAAATAAGAACGAAGATTTAGTAACGTGGGATAGCCTAAAAGGTATTTTGCATAATCACTCAACTTATTCTGATGGGCAACATTCACTCGAACAAATGGCCACTTATTGCAAGGAATTAGGTTTTGAATATTTAGGTATTGCCGACCACTCGCAGTCTGCCACCTATGCCAGTGGTTTGTTGATTACGAAAGTACAACAGCAACACGCCGAGATTGAACAGCTGAATAAAAAGTTATCGGCTGACCGCCCTTTCAAGATTTTGAAGGGAATCGAATCTGATATTTTGGGTGATGGCTCCCTTGATTATCCCGATGAGGTTTTAGCAAGTTTTGATTATATCGTTGCATCGGTTCACTCGAACCTTACGATGAATCAAGCCCGTGCAACTGAGCGTTTGGTGCGTGCTATCGAAAATCCTTATACGACAATTTTAGGCCACCCAACGGGTCGTTTATTGCTTTCTCGACAGGGCTACCCAATTGATTATAAGGAAGTTATTGATTGTTGTGCTGCCAACGGAGTAGTAATAGAAATCAATGCCAGTCCATACCGACTTGACCTCGATTGGCGTTGGATTGAATATGCCCTCGACCGAAACGTGATGTTGAGTATCAATCCAGATGCTCATGAAATGCAGGGCTACCACGATATGCACTATGGTGTGGCAGCTGCCCGGAAAGGCGGTTTAACTAAAAATATGACCTTCAATGCTTTGAGTTTGGTAGAAATAGAAGAATATTTAGGAAGGAGGAAAAAATAGAAATATAGAGACGTTGAGACGTAGAGCCGTTGCATGCAACGGCTCTCTCTTTACACAACCTTAGGCATAACTATGCTTTATCAATCTGATGGTTTCGGCAATGTCTTTGGCTGAAACTGGTTCTCCCAGTGCCGTAAATTCCCAACGTGTGCCTACACGTTTGAGTTTTGCCATCAGCATCGAAACGTAGCCTCGATAAGAGTCATCCGTTGATAAATTGAAGGAAGCAAAAACTTGTTGTGGGTTGTGGTGCTTGCCTTCAATGATTCTGATTTTTGCGTACGGAATGGTAGCAAAATCTTGCTGTTTGTATGAATTTAGGTAGAAATAAATACTATTTACATCATTTGAAATTCGCTCAAGATTAATACTAATCACTTCATTATCTTTATTATCGGCCGACGAATCACCGACTCGGTCATCACCGCTATGTCTGATAGTGCCATCTTTTGATTTTAGATTTCCGTAGTAAACCGTTTCGATTTCATTCATAAATTTATCGAAAAGCGTCACGCTTCCATCTAAATCAACGGCTTCTTGCGTATTCAGCAAACCAAAGAAACTTTTTTGTTTGATACTTCCCCAGTCGAGGCCAACGGTTATTTCTTTTAGCTCGATTCCGTTTTTTTCAAGCGATATTCTTGCGTTTTTTGTCAGATTTATCATTGTGTGAATTTTTTAAGCGTATTTATCAACCAAACCCTGTAATTCAGCCATCGAGCCTTGCGAGTTGGCCGAAAAATGCCATTCATTACCCGACCTTCTGACTTGTGCAAAAACAACGGCGTTATCAAAGGCATGCGAAATATCTAAATCGTATTTGGTGATTTCTTTTTTAGAATCAACATCAACGATACGAATGTAGGCATCTTTGAGTAAGCCAAAGTTATGCCCACGATTGACGGCGTCGTGAATCGAAACACAAATAGCCAACTCTTGAGCATTGGGTGAAATAGTTTCGAGGTTTGCCAAAATAATTTCGTCGTCGTCTTCGGCTGCACCTGTACGATTATCGCCCGTGTGTTGAATGGCCCCATCGGGAGATTTTAGGTTATTATAAAACACAAAATAATCATCGGCAATGAGTTTTTGATTGCCACCTAAAATGAAGACCGAAGCGTCGAGGTCGATATTCATATTGGTTTTTTCCCAACCTAACCCAATCATTACTTTGTTGAGTTTGGTCATTTCTTTGCTGAGGTTAATCGAACCTCCCTTTTTTAAGTTGATAGACATAGCTTTTTACTGTTTGAAAAATTCGTTTAATAATTTATTTAAGTCTTGTTTTTGCTCGATGTGAGGTGTTTTCGACTGCATTTCTTTAAATTTTACTTCGATAGCCTCTAAATCGAGTGGTTTTTCGGTCATGGATTTTTGCTCCAGTTGTGCCTTTAATTGCTCAAAATCTGACTGAACGTTTAGTTCTGTTTCTATTTCTCGGAACTCTCGATTCAGATTGTTTTTTGCCGAATTCATGGCCGAAATACTCTCCGCTTCGGCTGCCAACTGATTGATTTTATCTTCATACTTTTCGAGGTTTGCCAATGCACTTGCATTAAGTCCACCGATCGATTCCGCAATTTGTTTTTGTGCTTTGGCGGTTTCGGCTCGTGCGGCATAAATCTTTTGTTTGGTGGAGGTTTCTTCAAGTTTTAGCTTAAATTCATCTAATTGAGCATTGAGTTGCTCAACCATTCTTTGTGAATTTTCGGCCAGAAGTCCGTATTCAATTTCCTTTTTTTCGGCAAGTGTTTTTTGAGTTAAAGCCTTTTTTGCTAAATCTTCATTGCCGTTTTGCATAGCCAAAGCCGCTCGCTGGTACCACGAAATAGCTTCGAGCTTAAATTGCTCGTGGTCTTTTTGCAGCTTTTTCTGATTGGCCATCGCTACGGCCACAGCTTTCGATAATTTGACTATCGAGGCTTCCAGTTCAGCTACTGCCAATTGCATCATTTGCACGGGGTCTTCGATAGTATCGAGTGCCGAGTGTGCTTGTGCTTTACTGATATTTAAGATTCTTTTGAGGATAGATGTCCACATAATTTGTTGCGTTTTGTTGCATCAAATGTATGGGAGTTTTGAATGACCGGCCAAGTGAGAAATTGATGATTGGGTAAAAATAAGGATGACCCAAGGAAACAATAGTGAGGAACTTTTTTTAGATTTTATAATAATCTGGTTTGTAGGTACACAGTCAGCAAAGATAAAGGTAGTTGAAAAATAGAGTATATTATCATAAAGTTCTATTTCTTCAATAATTGCAACATCTCATATTCAATATCATCAGCCGATTGCGGAGAACCACCGAGTTTTATGTGTCTGATAATACCATTTTGGTCGATAATGAGGTTTGTTGGGAAACCCAAAGCCCCATAAATACCTTGTGTGATTTCGCCCGCATCGGCCATGTGAAAGAAATTAAGTGGCATTTTCTTAAAGTATTCCTGCAATTGTTCTTTAGAATCGAGAGCCAGCGAAAGCAGTACAATTTGGTCGGCTTTGTGTTGTTTTTCGAGTCTGTTTTTTAGATTCTGTAAGCCAGGGTATTCGATTCTGCAACCAGAGCAGTTAATGAACCAACAATTCATTAAGACAACTTTTCCTTTGAGGTCGGATAAGAAAAACTCTTTTCCGCTAATATCTTTATATTTAAAATCGGGTGCTGGTTTGCCAATCCATTTTACTTTATAGGCTTCGTAAGGGTTTTCTTCTTGAGCGAATGTTTTGAATGATAGTAGGCTGAGTAGGAAAATTATTAAATGTTTTGGCATATTCGCTTAATTTTTTTGCTGAAAAATTAAGCGAATATATGCAAATGAATAATTCAACAAGCTATAAATTAATTACATTTCATACAGAAAGAATTAAATTTACATATATTTGAGTCATAAAACCATAATATTATGAGTGTTTCTGCCCAAAGTTTAAATGATGTTCAGTTGAATCTATTGAAGCTGTTTAGTAGGAAAATGTCTGAAACTGAACAAGCTGAAATCAATGAAATGCTTTTGAAGTATTATGATAATTTGCTTCAAAAAGAAGTACAACATGCCATTAATCAGAAAGGATACACAAAAGAAGACTTTGAAAATGTGTTGAATAATAGCCAACGTACAAAATAATGCGGGTAGTTATTGATACAAATTGCTTGATTGCTTCTATTCCTGCTAATGGAGACTATTTTTGGCTTTACTTGGCGTTCAGAAATAAGGAATTTACTTGGGTTGTAAGTACCGAAATTTTACAAGAGTATGAAGAAAAACTTAGCGAATTTTATAGCCCCGAAACCGCAGATGTAGTCCTGAAAATTCTACTTACCTCGCCAAATACTGAATTAGCCGTTCCATATTTTCGTTTAGGGTTGATTATCAATGACCCAGACGATAATAAATTTTCTGACCTTGCTATTTCTACCAATGCTCATTATTTAGTTTCAAACGATAAGCATTTTGACGTTTTCAAGAAAATAGATTTTCCTCCTTTAAACGTGGTAAAGTTGAATGAATTTAAGCAGATTCTTAATAAGTAGGCGATTTACTTCCTCTGCAAAACCTCCTCAATTTGTCTGATTAATTCTTGACCTTCGTCGTTGCTGGGGTCGCTTACTTGAGAAACTGCGAAGTTTCCTTTTTTATCAATTAAATAGTAGGCAGGAATGCCCGTTACGCCGTAGTTTTTAGTAATCGTACTATTTTCGTCGGCTCTGAGGTTGATGCCTTTTACATCGTACATTTTTATTGCTTCACGCCATTCGGCATCATTATCGAGCGAAATCTGAATAAAAACTACTTCATCTTTAAACCTTGCTTTCACGGTATCCATAAATTTCAGATCATAAATACACGGCCCACACCAACTTGCCCAAAAATCGAGATAGACTGTTTTACCTAGAAAATCTTTGAGAGAAACTTCTTTGCCATCCATATCTTTTAGCTTGAATGGTTTGGCGGGCGAGCCTTTGGCAAGCGTTTTAGAGAAGCTTACTTTCTTTGAAAGATAATTTTTATAGTCTCGGCTCGTGGCGGTTGCCAGAAAATCATCGACCATTGACTGAATTTTTGGCGTAATATTTTCGGCTTCAATCATATTCTTTAGTTTGAAGGCCGTTACTCGTTCTATCAATTGAAATGAAAAATAAGCACGAGAATACGATGATTTGATGAGATTAATCTCTTCAAGTTCGGTCAAATCTTTACGTTTTCTGACGGCCGATTTTGCTACGAATAAATCCATTAGATTCTGAAACATATTGCCGTATTCGAGCGAATGTGCTTGTACAGAGTCGGGGAGTTCCTCTATTTTTAACGAACTCTTTACTTTTTCTTCTGTCCAAGATGCGTACTTATTCCCCGACAAAAAATTTACTTTGTAGTTTTGTAGAGTTCCAATAATATCGGCCTTACGAGATTGAATGAAGTTGTCGGAAAGGAAAGGGGTTTTTTCAAGAAATTCGATTTGAACTTGCTGTTCATTGTCCAAAAAATCAAAGTATTGTTCTTGTGGGGCTTTGCTGAGGACATCAGCTTCTTTTTCAAAATCTCGTTTTTCTTCAAATTTTTCTCGTTGTTTCACATAATAATTGAGCTTATCCGACCCCATTCCCGTAAATTTCAACGAAGACCAAAAGTTTTTAGGAGTAAATTTCATTGAAATGTCATCTTCTGGCTCGATAATCCAATAATGGAAACCTTGGTCGGCGTAATAAAAATCAATGTAGGCCACATGATTGAGGCTCGTGCTAAAACTAAACTGGTTTTTATCGTTGAGTTTGATTTCGTATTCTTCTTCGTCGCCAACCCAGTCTCGGTAAAGCGTAATTAAAACTTTTCTTTCGGTCGGATTTTGTACTTCGCCTGAGAGTTTGAATATCCCTTGGGCTGAACAAAAATGTGATAGAAGAGCAAACAGAAAAAAGAAGCGAATCATAGCTATTTGATTTATGAAGACTGGCTTTTGTAATAGTTTTTGTGGAAAACGAAAATAGCCAGTAAGAAATTGACTAATGCCATCAAAATTACTGGAATTTTGAACATTATCAATAGTAAAAACAGAATTCCTGCAAAAAACAACCGCTGTAAATAGGCATCGTTTGATACATTATTGATATACTGCGTATGATGGTTGAGAAATATCATCGAAAGAATAAGAATAATGAGTTGCAGAGCAAAAAGATAACTCACGCCCTCGGGTAGGTTACGCAGCAAAACAATCAATTCGGGAATGAGTAGCAAAGAATAGGTGAGTAAGTAGCCCAAAAGTCGCTGTTGTGAACTTAGCGGCAGATTACGACTCAATGACAAAAATTGATTTTCGTAATAGTAAAACTGTTGACAAAAAACCGAATGTCCAGCTGCTGCAAAGAGTCCGCCGAGGGCCAAAAGGCGTTCGTCGTAAGCATCGGTTGGGTAAAGACCACAAACGCCAATAAGCATAAAGCACGAAAAAAGTTTGCTTAGTAATAACAATACGGGTTGTTTGGCAAACAAATATCTGATAAAAAAAAGATAAGAAGGTGTTCGGAAACGACTGAGAAGATTTTGAATAGGTTTCGCAGTAGCTCGAACAACATTTGGATGCTTGATACGATACTCGTAAACGATGATTCCTACTAATATAAATATGATATTAAAGCAAATGATGCTTAGTGTGGCTAAGAATTGTTTTTCTTCAATCCCGATTTTTATCATCCATAGTGAATATAGAAAAGTAAGTTGGATGAGGTTAAATTGCATCAAGCCCAATGCGAGATAACGCTTTGGTGCTGAAAAAAGCCTTATGTTGTAAAGAAATTCGTTGGATTTCGCCTCAAACATTCTGAGAGCGAAGAGCATGACCTTGATGGTATGTAATGCCCAAACCAAAAATGTCAGAGCGAGCATCGAAGGTAGTTTTAAGACTAATTTGATTATAGTTATGTGTTCGTTTGCTCGTAAGAAACCGAACGAAAACATCATCACGGCAAATATAAAAATGGCATTTTGGCGATAATATTCTTTCGTAATCGTCAGACTGAGTATGCGAGAGATTGTATTCATAATTGCGTAATGGTTTGATTTTGAACCAAATACATATTCTTGATAGCTAATTTCTCAAATCGGAAGTCTTGATGTGATGAAAGCAGGAAACTCACGCCTTGTTTTTCGGCATATTCTTTTACGAGTTCATAGACAATCTGCACCGAGCGGTCGTCTATCGTAATGAGGGGTTCATCGAGCATGATTAGGCTGGGTTTTCCGAGAAATGCACTCAATAATGAGATTTTTTTGAGCATTCCACTCGAATAAGTGCCGATGGCCGATTTCCAGTAAACATCTACTCCCAAAACTTCAGTGAGTAGTTTGAGTTGCGAAGCGTCGGCTTTTTTTGCTTCAGCAATAAAAGTTAATAAATCGTATCCCGACAAATAATCGGGGTAAAGTGGGTCGGCTTCGCTCATGTTTACCTGCATTCGGTAGGCAACCGCATCTTTTCTGATGTCGAGATTATTCCAAGAAATTTCGCCATCGAAAGGAATAATTCCTGCTACCGAACGAAAGAAAGTTGATTTTCCGGACCCGTTGATGCCCTTGAACCAATGAATTCCTTCGGGAATTTCTAAGTTTTCAACCGCAACGATTGTGTGGTTATTATAGCTTTTTGAAAAGTTTTTGACTTTGAGCATCTGAACGATTGACGATTTTTGAACGACGATTTACGATTTTTTTTGAATTTCTACCAAAGCATTTACATAAACGGTATCACTATCACAATTTGGGAAATTGTTTTACAACAATATTTATTAAAATATTTTAAAAATAAAATTCTACATAATCTTTGAAAAAGAATATTTGGCAAAAATGCGTAAAAACGGTCAAAAAATCGGTTTTTGTACTATTGTAAGGAAGTATTGCAAACTGACTCAAAAAAGTGATATTTTGACTGCTATTTAGTCTATTAATTTAATAGGATTATTCAAATTTTCTCTTGAAGTATTCCGAAAAACGTTGTAATATTCTAATATTCTGCTATAATTTTAAAACAACTTTCAGAAATTAACGATTTCTTAATTGACTTGTGTTCAAATACTTACATACATTTGCAACACAAAGGTTTTCGACGGAGGTAAATAATTGATATGACTTTTTTTAGTTTTAACTTTTTTAAATAGTACTCCAAAGAAAACACAAACAAAGAAAATTATGAAAAAATCTGCATTAGTATTGGCCCTTGCCGCAGCGATTGTCTCGGCAACAGCAACAGAAGGAATGGCACAAGCCAAAGCTGCTTCAGGAACGCCTGCCGCAGGAAAAACAAGTTCAACAGCTACAGTTACAAATTTGAGCGTTCAAGACATGGGGAGTCTTCGCTTTAAGTTAGCTTTTGAAAACCCTTTGCGACAAAAAACGAAAATATATTTACTCGATAAAGAAAACAATGTACTTTTCGATGAGTACACATACGGTAATACTCAATATGTTAGAGCTTTTAACCTTTCTAACTTGACTGACGGTGAATATAGTTTCGTAGTAGAAACAGGTAAAGAAAAATTGAAGAAAGATTTCGCTATCACAACCAAAACTCTTAGAGGAGTTTCTTTAGCGAGCAACAATTAATTTTTCAAAATTCACATTTTTATTAACAAACAGACATTAAACAATTAAGAAAATGAACAAGAACACTAAAAATATCATCAAAGCATTAGCAGTAGTATTCACATTAGCAACTGCTTCAACAGAAGGAATGGCTCAAACGAAAGCAGCTGGTAAAGTTGCATCGACTGAAAAAAGCACATTGAGCGTACAAGACTTAGGAAATTTACGTTTCAAATTAGCTTTTGAAAATCCTTCGAAACAAAAAACTAAAATCTCTTTGGTTGATAAAGAAAACAATTTGTTTTTCTACGATTATCCATCGAACGATACTCAATATGTAAAAGCATTTGATTTGTCGAACTTGGTTGATGGCGAATATACTTTCGTAGTAGAATTAGGTACTGAGAAATTGAAAAAAGATTTTGTAATCACTACGCAATCTTTACGTGGAATCGCTTTGGCAGGTGACCGCAAATAATATGGAGAGTTGTCAGCAAAGCCTAGACAAACTTCGTCAACACTAAAAACCTTTGTAATAAAATAAGAGCCGCTGCGTTTGCAACGGCTATTATTTTTATACGGCTACTGGGGCTTTTATACCCGGATGTGGGTCGTAGTCGGAAAGTGTAAAATCTTCAAATTTAAAATCAAAAATGCTTTTTACTTCTGGGTTTAAAGTCATTTTTGGTAGTTTACGTGGTTCACGAGAAAGTTGTTTTTCAACTTGCTCCAAATGGTTTAGATAAATATGTGTATCGCCACCTGTCCAAATAAACTCATGAGCTTCGAGGCCGCATTCTTGAGCAACCATCATCGTGAAAAGTGCATAAGATGCAATATTGAACGGAACCCCCAAAAATACATCGGCACTGCGTTGGTATAATTGGCAAGAAAGCTTATTATCAGCCACATAGAACTGAAAAAAAGCATGACAAGGCATCAATGCCATTTGCGATAACTCACCCACATTCCAAGCCGAAACAATGATTCGGCGTGAATCAGGCGATTTTTTTAGTTGATTTAGCACATCTTTCAGTTGGTCAATCACCTGTCCGTTTGGAGCTTCCCAACTACGCCATTGCTTTCCATAAACTGGCCCCAAATCACCGTTTTCGTCGGCCCATTCGTCCCAGATCGAAACACCATTTTCTTTCAAATAAGCAATATTAGTTTCTCCTTTAATAAACCAAAGTAGCTCATGAATGATAGATTTTGTGTGCACTTTTTTGGTCGTAACGAGCGGAAAACCTTCTTGCAGATTGAAACGCATTTGGTAGCCAAAAACACTAATAGTACCAGTGCCTGTTCGGTCAGTTTTTTTTGTGCCGTTTTCGAGAATATGCTTTAATAAATCGTGGTATTGCTTCATTTGCGATAAAATCTTGGAGTTTTTTGGCAAAGATAGTGCTTATTGGGGAATGAATGACTACCCTCATAAAACAAATAGTAAAATCAATAAAAAGAAAAGCAGACCCGACCGAGCCTGCTTTTTAATATACTAACAATAAATTAACTAAAACTCATACAGTTGCTTATGGCTATCATGTTATTTTTAGTGACATCAGCAATGTACGGTCTGCCATTTGAATTATTATCAGTTTTTACACCACTTAAAGCATTGTGTATATAGTTGTAAATAGAGCTGATAATATCAGAAGTATGATAGGTTGTATTTGCAATTGAATTATATGGTGGCGTGATGATATTAGTATTTGAGCCATCTGTAAATTGAACAATTGCTTGTGCAAAAGTTAGGATTGGAGAGGCTCCAGTAGTACTTGGTAATTTGAAGCCCATCAATACAATAATATGGTCATCTTTTGAATTATCGCCAATTTCATAATCAATTTTGCACGAAACAAACATTCCTAATTTAGCTGATACAGATGATTCTTGATACCAAGTACGGAATGGATAATTTTGGTAAGTATATTCAACCACCTGCTGGAATTCGGTATTAGATGTAGAAAATAAATCTTGTTTTACTTGCCAATTTAGATTAGCGGAGCTACCAATAGCACTTTTCAGAGCACTAGGGAAATTAGCGTTGCTAAATGACATTTGATAGTTTTTTCGGGTATCATTTGGGTTTGTATAAACCTCTACATTGAATGGTGAAGATACGGTTGTACATATTCTATTTAGGGTATGGCATACTACTGCCAAAAAGTAAAACTGCCCGCCATTATCAGTTGCTTTATAAACCGCATTTGCAATTTTATTGAATGCTCCCGTGACAAAATCGAAAACATCCACAAACGTATCGGCGGCCTCTTCCGAAATCCCTAGTGTTTCAATGGCTCCAGTGGTCCCTAAATACCATGCTATGAAATCTACACTTTTTATGATTTCATTAGAAATTTGATATGCACCTTTTGATGACCAGTTAAAATGCTGAATAGATACTAAATTGCCATAATTATCAAAATATGCATCAAAATTGACTGTGTCGTTTTGTACGAAAACAGAATTGTCGTGTTGCAGATGAACACTGTATTTTGTCCAACCATCCGATGGAAGATTATCCGTATCATCATTCAAATTGGCAGATAATGATTTGGTTGTAGATTGTTCCGAAAAGCTCGGACAATTAACAGTATATTGCGAATCTTCCACAACATAAACCACTTTGTTATCAGAAGCATGATTAGTTGTAGCAGGGTATAGATTAAATAATGTAGTGAAATCGATGTAAGGCCGCTGATAGCTGGTTGCCCAAAATGCTGGCTCAGATGGATAAATCAAGAACGACTGAACTTGATTCTTCCAATCGCCTTGTTTACTTCCACTTAAATTATCCCTTTCTACATTATTTAGGTCTGAATAGGGGGTATTGGGATTTATTTTAAGGAAGTTTCCTTTAAAATCTGTATCATCAAAAATTATTAGCCACGATTGAGGGCCATTATTTAAAGCTGTGATACTATACGCCCCAGTCATGTGAACAGAATTGGTGGTGTAGCCCACGTTTGCAACAGAGCCACAATTATATGGAGCTTGAAAAGTGCGATTGTCACCCAAGAAACCTGCATTTTCTGTAAATAAAACTTCTCCGTTATGCAGAGCAAATAGCTGAGAGTTTGAGGGTGTTGTGTATGAATTTCCACCCCAAAATGCTGGTTGTTGTTTATAGAGGATAAAGCTTTTCATTTGATTTTTCCAATCTCCTTGCTCATGTCCATTGGTGTCATATCTTGTTACATGATTGAGGTCGGAGAGATAGGTATTTGGCCCAATTTTTTTTGAGTTACCTCTGTAGTTTGTATCATTGAAAATAATTACCCAAGTTGAGTCATAAGTTTCTAATGAATCAGTATTTCCAGTAATATTATCTTGGCCTTGAGCACCCGAAAAAACGTCATTTAGGCCGCCTCTGTCATTATTATTCCAAATTTGAAAGTCCATTGTTTTATATCATTTAAATAGTATGTGATTTGATAAAAATAGTTGAGAATAGATTTGAGAAGGGCATGATTGTGCTGCCCCTAATGAGAGGTTTTTGTTTTTTAGTTTTCATGATTATAAGCTGTTTTTTTTGAACTTACTGAGACAAATGTAGAGTCAAAAAACTGATTTTTGTTATCTCATTTTTGGCATTCTTTAACTCATTTTTGACATTACTACATAAAAATCAAAAAATAGGTCGTTTTTTTGGGGCAAATACCATTTGTTTTCTTTATCCTTCATAGGGAAACTATTTTGAGTAGTGACATTTATAAAAGCCTTGATTTTGGTAGAGTTGAATTTACTATTTCTCACTAATTTGGCCGATTTGTTTGTACACTGTAAACTAAGTTAGTATAAGTTTTGCTTTAGTTCCCTCCCCATCGGGGAGGATGGTCGGCCTCTGCCGTTAGAGAGGAGTCAAAACAGACTAATTATCAATTGCTTACAAATTCCACCCTTTCTTTTCCTCCCCGATGAGGAGGGAGGGACACGAAAAAAATGTTGTACTTACTTAAATTACAGTGTAGTTGATCATCTGTAAAGTATTACCTAAAAGTTTTTTGAATTATTGATTTTCAAGTTTGGCATAAATCAATTCTAGAGATAAATAATTGCATGCTAAATGAGAAGCCTGATGATTTGCTTTTGATCTACCTTTCAGCGGGCTGCCTCTGCCGCGAATTCAAACCACTTCGTATATTTTTTTGATAGGCGTACATAGCAAAATTTTTGCATTTTTAATACCGACCCTAAGTTTTAGTTTTGTTAATTTTGGTAGTTGCTTGAGTAGGTCGTTTTGTTCTAAGTATTGTAAAACGATGATCGAAATACATCCAAGTAAAAGGGTGCCTAAAATCTGAGAAAAGTAGTTTGTAGTTAATAGTCGTCAGGCTAGAAAAATGCTTATTATCAGTATTTTATACAAATTGGTATTGTCGATTGCCATTGGCCATTTACTTAATAAGAGTTATAGCAGAGTTTTTAATAATCAAAGCAGCGTGAGAGATTAATAGCAATTTTGTTTTAATGAATAATCTGAAGGAATATACTGTAAGTTCAGACTATTAAATGTTCTGATTTAGTTTCTGTGCGGTTTCGATTTTATCCAGACAATTTCTGATTCTTCTTCTGGAGGCTGTAAAGCGTTCTCCATTCGAGAGCTTTAATGTAAGTTTATTGTTTTCAAGGCTATAAGCAGAGATATACGCAATATTTATAATATGGCTTCGACTAATGCGAATAAATTTGTCGTAGTCGATAGATGAGTGGACTAAATGAAGCGTTTGTGAGGCAACTGTTTTAGATTGGTGAATTGTGTGGATTAGTGTATAATTGCTTTCGCTTTGCAAATACATGATTTTATCAATTTCTATTTGCTGACGGCGGGTTAAATAAAGAGTTTTCATGGTATATAGTTGGTATTTAACGGTAAATCAAACCTTCTTTATAGTTTGTATCTTTAACCTAAAAATTATGTTTTACTGATAATTTTACACAAAATGGCACAAATTTTATATCAGTCTATATTTTTTGCCATTAAATTAATGTTAAAGAATAAAAAGTGTTTTGGGTTACGTTCGGAAAGTCAAAAGTAGTGGGTGGAAAGCTTTTGCGTATGCGTAAAAATACCTGTTTTAAGGTGAATGAATATTTTTTTTCAATAAAACTTCCGAACATTTAGGGTGATTGGGGGCTATCAAATCGAAAGTTTTTTTACATTTACGTCCAAAACTAATCTAATCATTTGAAACGTAAGCTTATTTCATTGCACGAACGTATAAAGCAAGATTGGAAATATCTCACTCTTCTTGCCTATTTTATTGTTGCGATTCTGACAACAATGCTGCATTTTTTCAGAAAAGGCCAAGAGGGTGTGCTGCTTGATGGCTATCTTTCTACGCTGGCCGGCATCGTGGCAACTTTGGTGGTAACAACTTTTTCGTTTGTGTTTGTGGCTCTACAGTTGGCTTCGGTGCAGTTTTCCCCTCGAATCATTCGCTCGTTTTTTGAGTACGACCATTTCAGCCGCTTTTTCCTGTGGTCGTTTTTAGCTTGTGTTGGGTACCTGATGGGCCTACAATACTTTGGATTTTCTGATGCTTCGTTGATTTATCCAAAGTTTGGTATTGTTGGGGCATTTTATCTGATTTTATTGGTTTTTCCGCTGTTTATCCACCACGTGGTTGATAATATAAACGCTTCGAGCATCACACAAAATATTGCCAAACGGACTATTAAAGAGATTGGTCAATTATATGAGGTAGCTGATTTGAAATTTGAGAAACCTAATACAATACTGATTATCAACAAAGAAAGTGGCTATCTTGACTCAATACAGTATAAAGGCTTGTGTCGGCTTATCCCAGAGAATAACATCTCAAAGGTTTCTGTAAAACCCCATGTAGGTAGTTTTGTACCAGAAGGTATGCCCTTGGTTGAGGTTATTTATGCAGCAGATGAGCGGGAGTTTTATGAGCAGAAAAAAACGCAAATTGCCAATCAGTTTATTATCAGTAAGTTTCGAAGCTATGAGCAAGATATTCCTTTCGGAATAAGACAATTAGTCGATATTGCGATCAAAGCTATCTCACCCGCCGTAAACGACCCAACCACCGCACTAAACTGTATTGATTACCTTGGAAATATTATAAAAAAAGCCGCCTTGAGTAATTCAATTTCAAAAGATGCCGAAATTCTTCAAAAAAGAAACATTTATATCAGAGAGTTTAACTTTGAGCAATTAGTCGATCTAGCTTTCGACCAAATTTATCATTGGGGTAAAGAAGATTATATAATTGTACGTCATTTAATCAAAACTATTTCATTTATTATTCCTTTTGTGCATGATTCACAAAGACTATATGTTTTATTCGCTCAAGTAGAAGACATGGAATTATCTTTTTTAAAAGAAAACTATGAAGAGCTGATTAAAAAAGAAGAAAATGTTTGTCCGTTTAAGCGAGCCGAGCATCGAAATAGTCTGCGAGACTATTTGGCCGATTATTACGAAATCGCTATCGAACAAATTAATAAAACAGGCCTTGCTGACCTAAAACTTAAATCAATCAAAAAATCATATGAACGAAATCGGGCTTTTGTATTGAGGCATCGAGAATAAGCTTATCTAAAAATATCACGTCGGCGTTTCTTTCGGAAATATTTTTTGAAACCTAAATAAAGAAAAAGAATAGCCGCCACTCCAAAAAGTAATGAAAGCGAGTTGAGCGAAACCAAAGCAAGTAAAATAGCGATACCTAAGATGATAAAGCCAGTATAAATCGTAGAATTAAGTGGAACTGGTTTTCGGCGTTTTTTTAGAGTTTTTTTGTCTTTTGAATGCTGATTTGGGAATATTTTTTCAAAAAAAGTTTCTTGTTTTTTGCTTATTTTTTTTCGTTTTTTTCTTCCTCCATCATCATTGATTTGTGTATTTTGAGTACTTATTTCATTATTTTCTGACTGAAAAGCTTCCTTTGATTCAGTAAAGGTAAACGAATTTTGGGTAGAAGCAATCAGATTTGGTTGTTCGGGATTAACGACTTCGAGAGGAATTTCTATGGGCATTTTCTTGGCAGCGTAGTTGATGTTTGGAGACTTCTGAAAGCTGGCAAATTCTTTTCGGCACGATGTAAAAGTAATGAGCGAAAGAATAAAAAGAGTTAGTTGTTTCATTAAAAAGGGATTCGATAAAACTGAATTCAGGCTTATAAAACGTCATATTGCTTAATTTGTTGTTATATAATTATCAAAAAAACTTAACCGTACAATAAATATTTAGATAAAAGTTTGTTCAACATAAACTTAAAGATTGTATGTTTATGATTATTTGCACAGCATTTCTACTGCGGTTTATTCGATGAAATCTATCTTGCTTCTTTTATCATTGTTGTATATCCTTATAAGCAGTTGTCGCCCACCCGATGATATCATGCCGAAGGAAGTAACCTATACGCTCAAAGAAAGACCAGATTTTCCGATAATACTGCAAGCAAAATCGTTTCAAATTTCGGTTGGTGATACAATTTGGTTAGAAACCTCTTTTACCGAACAAGAATTACTCAGTAAACTCAAAGGAAATTCTTCAATCAATGATTTGAATGCCAATTTTAGTTTTAATATATCTAATCTGACCGAACCAGGAAGGTTTATGCAAAGTCAATTTTTTGAAATCATTCTCAAAAATGGTAGAATTTTTAATAAACAAGAAAAAGTAGGTCAGCTTAATTATTTGATGAATTTTGAAAACTTACAAAAAGTTTACAAAATAAAAATTGGTTTTTTGATGAAACGAGAGGGCGTTTTTGGTTTTAGTTTATCTAACTTTTCGAGTACACAAGTAGCCAATAATCAGACAGATTATTTTCTTGGTGGTGGACAAATGAATTTTATTGATAATAATAAAACCTTTTATGGAACGCTAACTTTTTCTTGGCCAGATAAGGCTGCCAACGAAACTTTCTTCAAGAATTTGAATGTAAAGACCGAAGCAGATTTTCGTTTAGAGCAATACTATTTCTTTAAAGTAGGCAAATGATTATGAAAACTGGAGGATTACGCATTTTTTTAATGATAATTGGTCTATTTTGTGGAGCTTGCCGTCCAAAGTATATTTCTAACAGTAAATATTTTGAAACGCCCATAAATATTTCTGCAAAAGGTGCAATCTTAACAAAAAACGATACTCTATGGATTGAAATAAAACCAAACCCTACTCTTAGAGAGACCAAAACAAACAAAGAGTACACATTCCAGAATGCCTCTTACACGCTTTCGGCAAGAATGGAGGCTTGGAGAAAAAACTTTAACGCCACCGATTTTCTGAATAATTTTCAAATTGTGACCCAAAAAGGAAGTTTGATAAATTACTCCATTTCAAGCTATAATGATGGCTTTTTAGTCGATTTTGGAATGCGATTTGGCTATCCCGATGAAAGTGAATTAAAATTCGGAATTGTATGCTCGAATGTAGGTATTTTTAGTTTGACATTTGGAGGTAATATTAATCCTGGTGTGAATAATAGTAATTGTCAAAAGAATTCATGCCAAAGTGAAAATTCATATCTACTTTATGCTTTCAAGCCCGAAGATACAAATTGGGCGATTTATGATAAATTGACTAAATCAGAAAAGCGAGGCACTGAAAAATACTACACCGAGAAGCAGAAAAATGAAAGAAATACGTATTTTTTTGAAGTAACAGAATGAAGCCCATAAATACCCCAACAACAAAAAAGAGAGATTATCGGCTTATCTCTCTTTTTTAAATTATGCTGCAGAATTATCTAAAATAAATATCAGTCTCTTTTTGTCTTTGTTTCTTATCAATGACTGCACCAACGCCAGCACCTGCACCAGCACCAACTACGCCACCGATAACTGCACCTTGGCCTTTCTTTTTAGATACAACTGCACCAGTTACAGCTCCAACACCAGCACCGATAATTGCACCTTTGGCTACATTACTCATTTTTTTCTTTCTCGTATTACTTGCATAACTTACAGGGGCTGTCGGAGTTGTGCTTCTTGAGCTTGAAGTATAGGCATTTGCCGAAGAGGCTGTTGCCGCAGTATTCACATTATTTGGTTTAGCCTCAGCTACGTTTTTCAACGAATCTATTTGTCTTTGTTGTTGACTAATCAAATTTACTTGCTTCATCGAATCTACGGCCGCTTGTTTGGCTTTTGCAATTTCAGCATCTGAGTTAGTCGATTTTGTATTACAACCGTATATGCCTGTGAGCGTCATTAAAATCAAAATTACTTTTTTCATGATAGTATATATTTTAGTGTTAGATAATTACTGAATCAATTTGTTTTTCATTCTGAAATTATTGTTCCACCTTGTAAGGCGACTATATTGTGTAACAAACTGGGGAAAATATTCCCCGAAAAGGGGAGGGCGATATGATTTATTAATTGTATAGGGCGGTGTTTTTCTTTTATCTTATCAAAATTTTCTCATTTAGAGCAAACCTCAAACCAAATCCGAGTAATTTTAGTTAACCTAAGTAGAATTTGCGTAATTTTGCAGAAAGTTGATAAGATTGTATAGTCAATCAAACAACTAAATAGCTTTTGGGGAGCATTTGGCAATAACTGCCGACGGTGAACCAAAAATTACAGACTATTTATATGATAGAAAGACCAATAACCGACTGGTTGCCGCTTACCAAAAAAGAGGTTGAAAAAAGAGGCTGGACTGATGTAGATGTAGTATTGATTTCGGGCGATGCCTACGTTGACCACCCCGCTTTTGGAACAGCCGTAATCGGCAGGATTATAGAAAGCGAAGGCTTCAGAATTGCAATCGTGGCACAGCCAAACTGGCAAGACGATTTGCGTGATTTCAAGAAATTTGGTAAACCCAAATACTTCTTTGGCGTAACGGCTGGCTGCATGGATTCGATGGTGAATCATTATACTGCCAACAAGCGTTTACGCTCCAACGACTCCTACACACCAGGTGGCGAAGCGGGTTTCAGACCCGATTATGCTACCACTGTTTATTCCAAAATTTTAAAGCAGCTCTATCCCGATGTACCAGTTTTGATTGGTGGAATCGAGGCTTCGCTTCGCCGTGTGACCCACTACGATTATTGGAAAGATGAGTTGATGCCAACAATCTTGGCTGATTCTGAGGCTGATATGTTGGTTTATGGTATGGGTGAGCAGCCACTACGCGAGTTGTTGAGTCGCTTGAAAAATGGTGAAACTTTTGAGCAAGTAAGAGATATCAATCAGATTGCTTATTTGCACGAATCGCACGATGATATTCCTGAGCATAAAGGTTGGAGTTCGGTAGAAATTGCAAGCCATGAGGTTTGTTTGCAAGATAAACTCAAATACGCTTCTAATTTTAAGGTTGTAGAGGTAGAGTCGAATAAATGGCAGGCGAACCGAATTTTGCAGAAAGTAGGAGATAAGACATTGGTGATAAATCCGCCATTCAAGACAATGGAAGAAAAGGAAATCGACCAATCGTTTGATTTACCATATACCCGTTTGCCACATCCGAAATACAAAAATCGTGGGCCGATTCCTGCTTACGAAATGATTAAGTTTTCGATAAATATGCACCGCGGGTGTTTTGGTGGTTGTAGTTTCTGTACGATTTCGGCTCACCAAGGCAAGTTTATTGCTTCTCGTTCCGAAACTTCGATTATGAAAGAAGTGGAAGAATTGGTAAAACACCCTGAGTTTAAAGGTTATATCTCAGATTTGGGTGGGCCATCGGCCAATATGTATAAGATGAAAGGTAAAGATGAGTCAATCTGTAATCGTTGCCAAGCTCCGAGTTGCATTCACCCAGTTATTTGCTCGAATCTTGATACTTCGCACAAGCCAATTACCGAAATTTACCGAAAAGTAGATGCTCATCCCGAAATCAAAAAAGCTTTTGTGGGTTCGGGTGTACGATACGATTTGTTGGTCGATGATTTTAATAAAAATAACAAAGACGGCAATCACGACGAATACATGGAGCAGTTGGTTACTCGCCACGTTTCGGGGCGATTGAAAGTTGCACCAGAGCATACATCAGATGATACTTTGCGGGTAATGCGTAAGCCTTCGTTTAAGTATTTCAGAAAATTCAAGGAAAAATACGACAAGATTCAAGATAAGCATAATCTGAAGCAGCCGTTAATTCCATATTTTATTTCTTCTCACCCAGGTTGTGAGGAGGCCGATATGGCAAATTTGGCTGCTGAAACCAAAGATTTAGGTTTTCAGTTGGAGCAAGTACAAGATTTCACACCAACCCCAATGACGGTAGCGGAGGTGATTTATTATACGGGCGTACATCCTTACACGCTTCAACCCATCAAAACTGCCAAAACTCGTGAAGAAAAATTGGCTCAAAATCGCTTCTTTTTTTGGTATAAACCCGAATTTAGAAGCTGGATTCGCAGCCGACTACACAAATTGAATCGCCCAGATTTGGCAGATAGATTACTGGCAAGTCCGAAGAAAAAAGAGCAGCAAGTTCAATCTATGGCGGTAGGAGATAAGAAGAAGAAAAAGAAGAAATGGTAATATTTTTTTAACGATGGCAAGGTTCAAAACCTTGCCATCGTTTGTTTTATATACTATTAAGAATTACTGTTTCTGATAAACCCTCACATAATCAACTTCATATTTGATTAACTTGGTTTCGGACTTTGGTTCTCCACCATTTTGTCCACCAATTGCCAAGTTTAGCAATAGAAAATGTGGCTGTAAAAATGGGTTTTTACCATCGGGGTTGATGGTTTCTGAAAGCGAAGTAGAGTTGAGCAATTCATCATCTAAATACAGATTGATACTTTCGGGTGTCCAATCCATTCGCCAAATATGAAATTGTTTTACCCAATCTTTATTTTTGTCGGTAAAATGTTTCAAGTTCGTTTTTGAGTCGTCCCATTTAGCTACATATTGTTTGCCTGTTCCGTAGGCCACATTGGCCAAGATTGTTGGTTCGGATTTTACCCGATAAAATTCCATCAAATCAATTTCACCATTCGATGGCCATTCTCCCGCATTCCCTAACGTCCAGATTGCTGGCCATGAGCCAAGCGTTGTATCGATTTTAGCTCTGATAATGAAAGTGCCAAATTGCCATTCTTGCAAGCCTTTGGTCTGAATACTGGCCGACGTAAAATTGATTTCTTTTCTATTTTTTCGCCAACTTGCATTTCCTTCCTCATAGTTTGGGTTTGGAATTTGCACTCTTTTGCCTTCAATCAGCAAGACACCATTTTGGCAATTGGCATTTTCTTCTTGATACCATTGTAATTCTTCGTTTCTGACAAAGCCTTTTTCTGATTTCCAAAACTTAGGGTTAGGTTTTCCATTTTCATTAAATTCATCTTGCCAGACGAGCTTCATTCCTTCAATGGGTTTAGCTTCGCTGAAATCGGGGAGTTGAGGGTTTAGACTTTGCCCAAATATTTTAGAAATACTTAGAATCAGAAGAAAGATATTTTTCATAAAAGAAATTTAAGTTTTACAAATGTAAGAAATTTCCTCATTTCCTATCCTGCAACCTAAACTCATTGGGCGACGTCCCAACGTATTTTTTAAACAACTTCGCAAAATAATTGGGGTATTCAAATTTGAGCAAATATGCAATTTCTGAAATCGAATACGAAGTATGTAGTAGGTATTTCTGAGCTTCATGAATGAGGTTTTGGTGAACTAATTCGATGGCCGATTTTCCAGCTACGGCCTTACAAATCCGATTCAGATGCACGGGCGTAATATTGAGTTCATCGGCAAATTCGGGAATACTTTTGGGGTATTCAGAATGCTTGATGTTTTGCTGAAATTTGCGGAAATGTATCATCATCAACGAATCTCCTTTTTGAGCTTCCACTTGCTTATTGAGCCGATGCAGATAAATAAAAAACTGCGTAAGATATGAACGTAACATCAAGAAGCGTTCGGGGTTTTCTCTAAATAACTCTATTTCGATGTTTACTAAGATTCGTAGAAGCTGTTCAAAAGAAATTTCTTCTTCAAAACTATTCAAAATCCTGATGTCTTCATAAGTTTGCCAAATCGGATTTGATGTTTTAAAAATATCCTCCATAATGCTCTCCGAAAGTGTCAAGATATAACCTTCAACATTGGGTGTATAAACCAATCCGTGCAGTTTTGTAGGAGGTATCAGCATAATACACGGTGCATGAAGTTCTTGCTGTTTCGTAGCTTCTTGGAACAAAAGTGAGCCTTTTTGTAAAATAAATACTTGAAAAAGCTGTGTATGTATGTGTGGTTTGATACTCCAGTCGAATGTTTGGCTACGAGTAGCTATTAATTCTAAGAATATATATTCCGATGAATAACGTCCATAATCATCGCCATAAAGCCCATCAAAGTTGAGGATATTCTTTTCTTGTTTCATTGAGTCAATGTTTGATTTTTATCTATAAAAGTAAAAATAGTTTCCTATTAATGTTATTAAAAGTCAAGAAATTTGTAAAAATAATTACAACGCATTTTATACCTCATTCATTAATATGAAAATCTACCTACTTGGCAGCCTTATTAGTTTATTTTTCAGTTTCACTGACTCGAATGCACAAGATAAGCTACAATTTGATGCCACAAAATATGAAGTTCAAACACAAGATTTCAACGGTAAAACTATCAAAGTTAGGGCTTATGAAAGAATTGTGTATGTGGCAAATCCTGTAGATTTAACGCACCAAATTTTGAATATTTACATACCAGAAGAATATTTTAATGGTGGCTCCATCAACGGATACATTGCCGAGACTGCTCCGATTTTTTTTCCAAATCGTGTGGGTGGATACATGCCTGCTGTACCAGCTACTTTTATAGTTCCAGAACAAAGAGGGGGCTTCCCGAACAATAATAAAACAGTTATAACCGCTCTTTCAAAAGGTTATATTGTGGCTTCGGCTGGTGCGAGAGGTAGGATTAATAAAAATGAGAAAGGGGAATTGACAGGCAAAGCCCCAGCTGGAATTGTAGATTTAAAAGCAGCAATTCGATACCTAAAGTTCAATGATAAAATTATGGCTGGAAATGCCAATAAGATTATCTCTAACGGCACAAGTGCGGGTGGGGCGATGTCAACTTTACTGGGTGCAACGGGTAATCACGCTGATTATGAACCTTTTCTGAAGGCTCTTGGAGCTGCCAATGCTACCGATGATATTTTTGCTGTTTCAGCTTATTGTCCAATCACCAATCTTGAAAATGCTGATATGGCCTACGAATGGCAGTTGAATAAAATACACTCTTTTAATTTTAGAGGTAAATCGGGCGTTTTAGATGCCGAATCTATCAAAGTTTCTGATGATTTAAAGGCGGCTTTTCCGAATTATCTCAATAGCCTGAATCTAAAAAATGAGGCAGGCATAAAACTGACTTTAGATGCCGATGGGAATGGTAACTTCAAAGAATTAGTAAAATCATACATCGTTGCTTCGGCTCAAAAAGCCTTGTCATCGGGAACAGATTTATCAAAAATTAATGCCTTCGAAATCAAAGATGGGAAAGTACTTTCAGTCGATTTTGATGCCTACATGGTATATCTCGAACGTATGAAAACTCCGCCCGCTTTTGATGCTCTCGACAATAAATCGTTTGAAAACAACCTTTTCGGTACTACTTCGATTGAAAATCGTCATTTTACTGATTATTCTTCCACACATTCAAAAGACCCAAATGCCACAATAGCCGACAAACAGACGATAAAAATGATGAATCCAATGAATTATGTGGGCGATAAACAAGCCAAAACGGCTAAAAATTGGAGAGTCCGTCACGGTGCAAAAGATAAAGATACGGGTTTTGCAGTATCTATAATTTTGGCAACAACTTTACAAAATAAAGGTTTCAAAGTTGATTTTGCTTTACCTTGGGGTGTACCACATTCGGGAGATTATGACTTGGAAGAATTATTTGTTTGGATGGACAAAATTTGTAAGTAATAACATTACGTAGAGATGTTTCATGCAATGTCTTTACAAACAAAAAAATAAACAATGAATAACATCACTTGGGAACTCGCCCATCTGGCTCATGTTGAGCTTCTTACGCCAAAATTGGAAGAAAGTATTCGGTTTTTTACCGAAATACTCGGCATGTACATTACCGAAACTGATGGAGATTCGGCATACCTTCGGGCGTATGACGATTATGAACATCATTCGTTGAAACTAACTGCCCACAAACACAGCGGAATCGGGCATTTTGCGTGGAGAGCCAGAAGTCGAGAATCGCTCGAAAGTCGAGTAAAAGCCATTGAAACCACAGGTTTAGGCATTGGCTGGGTTGACCACGAATGTGGTTATGGAAAGGCCTATCGCTTCCGTTATCCAGATGGACATTTGTGCGAAATTTATTTCGATACCCATAAATATAAAGCCGAAGGTGATATGCAATCTGCTTTGAAAAATACCAATAGTAAGTATCCAGCACGTGGGGTAAATGTGCGTAGAATTGACCACTTGAACCTTTTGGCAAAAGACATTCGGGCATTTTCCGATTTTCAATTTGGTGTTTTGGGTGGCCGAAATACAGAAAGAATTGAATTTGAAGATGGCCCTAAAGGCGTTTGGGTTTCGGTCAATAATAAATCGTATGATTTGGCCATAACCGAAGACCACAGCGGTTTGAATGGTCGTTTACACCACCTCACATTTGCCACAAATAGCAGAGAAGAAATCCTGATTGCCGCTGATATTGCTCTCGAAAATGGTGTTTTTATAGAAACAGGCCCGCATAAACACGCTATTCAGCAAACGTTTTTCTTATATCTCTACGAACCAGGAGGCAATAGAATTGAAGTAGCCAATGCCTCAGCCCGACTTATTCTCGACCCAGATTACGAAACCGTAGTTTGGAACAAAGAAGAACGTATGAAAGGCCAAGCATGGGGACTAAAAACCGTAGAAAGTTTCCATACCAGAGGAAATCCAATGCCAGAAGAGTTGATTTAGAATTAAAAAAAATCCGTAAAATTCAGCGTTACGAAGTATCAGCGTCATCAGCGTGCCATTCATTGAACTCAGATTTGTAAAGATAAAAAAATAAAAGACATGAATAAATTATTAGTCATCTCTGCTCATTCAGCCGATTTTGTTTGGCGAAGCGGAGGCACAATCGCAAAAAGTGTTGAACAAGGAGCAGAAACCCTCGTGGTTTGCCTTTCTTTTGGAGAGCGTGGCGAATCAGGGGAACTTTGGAAAGAAGACCCTAATCGAAGCGAAGAAAGTGTAAAAATCATTCGTAAAGCACAAGCTCAACAAGCCGCCGATATTTTCGGAACACCCATTGTGTTTTTAGATTGGGGCGACTACCCGATGCTGATTTCTGACGAAAGAATTGCACAATTAACTAAAATTATTGGCGATTTTGAGCCAACCGTTATACTTACGCATACTGCCAAAGACCCATTCAACCCCGACCATCCGTTGGCATACCAAGCTACCGAACGGGCAAGATTGCTTTCGTGTGGAGCAGGAGTGGCCAGTGCATTCAAAAACATCGACCCGCCAGCGTGGTATTCGTTTGAGCCGCATCAACCCGAAATTTGCGATTTCAAACCCGATACTTTCGTTGATATTTCTTCGGTTTTCGATAAAAAGATTGCCGCCATGAATTGTATGGGAGCTCAGAAATATTTGGTAGAATACTACACCGAATTGGGCGGAAGAAGAGCTAACCACGCACGTAGAATTTCAGGTAAAAAAGAGGTGAAATTTGCCGAAGCATTCCAAAGCCATTTACCAAGAGTGACAAATTCGATATTTTAGTTATTCGCTACTGGTTATTTGTTATTGGAAAATTGGTTTTTCTGATAGCCCCTAACCAAATAAACCATTCATCAAACAATGTATAAAGAATTATCTAAATTCTCAGCCGCTACCATTTGCGAGGCTTTGGGGAATAAAGGATATTTACCTTCTGGCATCAAGCCAATTGCCAAAGAAATGAAAGTTTGTGGGCCTGCTTATACCATACAAACTATGCCACGGGATAATGTATTGTTGCACCGTGCCTACGCCTATGCTCAGGCGGGTGATGTTTTGATTGCCAATACTTCTGGATTTTATGAAGCTGGATATTGGGGAGATTTGATGAGCCTTGGAGCAAAAACAAAAGGTATAAATGGCTTAGTAATAGATGCTTGTGTGCGTGATGCCGATGATATTGAAGCAATGGGTTTTCCTGTTTTTTCGAGAGGTTTGTGTATTCGTGGTACTTCAAATCATGGTGATGGAACGCTCAACGAACCGATAATTATTGGCGATGTTTTGATAAATCCGGGGGATATTGTGGTAGGCGACCGTGATGGTGTGGTGGTAGTTCCACAAAATAGAATCGAAGAAACCATCGAAAAAGCAATGGCTCGTGAAGCTAAGGAAGAACGCACACGTGCCGAACTCAGAAAAGGCAGAGTCTCGATTGATATTTATGGTTGGAGAGAGAAATTTGGCTGGTAATTCATAAATAGAGAATGTGAAATGAATAATGAAAAATTAAAAATAGCTATTCTTGGTCTTGGTGAAGCAGGCTCTCATTTTGCCAATGATTTAACGAAATTGGGTGCTGAAGTGACTGCCTATGACCCCAATCCGATTAGAAAATTAGATAATTCAATTACAGTAAAGGATAGTAATGTCGAAGCTGTAAAAGACGCAGATATAATTTTCAGTGCAAATCTTTCATCGGTTTCGATACAAATTGCAGAAGAATTAGCGAATTTTTTGCAACCTCACCAGTTTTTCTGCGAAATGAATACTTCTGGGCCAGAAAAAAAGATAAAAATTGCTCAAGTCTTAAAGCCTTCGGGTGTCAAAGTAATTGATTTGGCAATTATGGCTCCCGTTCCACCCAAAGGAATGATGACACCTTTATTGGCTTCAGGTGAATTTGCTGATGAATTTTTTGAAAAAGTAAAACCTTTAAATCTCGACTTAAAGATTTTAGAAAATAGTCAAATTGGCGATGCTGCTACCCGAAAACTGCTTCGTTCGATTGTCTATAAAGGCATTGCTGCCGTAGTGTGCGAAGCGATGGAAGCAGGTGAAGCCTTTGGTATGGAAAGTTATATTAGAGGACAAATTAGTTCATTGATTGGTGGAAATGATGAGTTGATTGACCGTTTTGTGGAGGGAAGCCGTACTCATGCTATTCGTAGAATGCACGAAATGGAGGCAGTAATTGAAATGCTCGAAGCCAAAGGTATTGAGCCGATTGTAACCAAAGGCACGAGAAATAACTTAGAAAAATTAAGTGAACTAAAGTGAATTTTATGAAAATTCCATTTTACCAAATTCGTGGTGGTTCATCAAAAGGCTTATATTTCAAGGCAGATGATTTACCAAAAGATGAAGTCGAAAGAAACAAAATTTTACTTTTGGCGATGGAAGGCACAACCGAAGGCGACCCTCGACAAATTGACGGTTTGGGTGGTGCAACTTCTCTGACAAGTAAAGTAGCAATCATTAGTAAATCAGAAAATCCCAATGCGGGATGCCGCCCAGCCGATTTAGATTACCATTTTGTTCAAGTAGTAGTCGGTAAAGGTAAGGTTTCTACTACCCAAACCTGCGGAAATATTTTAGCAGGAATTGTGCATTTTGCTATCGAAACGGGTATGATTGAAGCTAAACACCCATCAACTTCTGCTAAAATAAATATTATGAATACTGGCGGCATTTGTGAAGTGGTTGTGCAAACACCTCATGGAATTATCGAAAATAAAGGCGATGCTAAAGTTGATGGCGTGGTTGGTACTGCCGCTCCGATTATTTGTAATTATTTAGATACTGTTGGCTCAACTTGTGGAGCATTACTTCCAACGGGTAATGCAACAGATATCATCGAAGGAATCGAAGCGACTTGTATTGATAACGGAATGCCTATCGTCATCATGCGAGCATCTGATTTTGGACTTGTGGGCAATGAAAGTAAAGAGGTTTTAGAAGCCAATGAGCCACTCCGACAAAAAATTGAGCAAATAAGACAAAAAGCTGGATATTTAATGAATTTGGGTGATGTAAAAGACCAAACAATTCCAAAGATGTGCTTAGTATCTCCACCCGAAAATGGCGGAGCCATTAATACCAGAATGTTCATTCCGCACGTTGTGCATGAAGCTATTGGGGTCTTGGCAGCGGTTTCGGTGGCCACAGCTTTTTTAATGTTAAATGATAAATGGTTAATGCTTGATGAAAACATATTTTTGGATAAAAATCATTCACCATTAACAATTCAACATTCAAGATTATCCATCGAGCATCCTTCGGGCGAATTTACTGTTAACCTAGAATATAAATTACCCATAAACAGTAACCTATCACCAACAAACAATATTCAAATTCTCAAATCAGGTGTTATTCGTACGGCTCGTATTTTAAGTAGGGGCGAGGTGTATATTCCTGACTGAAACCTCATTTATAGGTTGTTCTATTTATTCTATCTAAAAAAGTACCCCGAATGTCGATTGGTTTTTTTTGATTCATCTAATTCTATTACATTTATGAAAAATAACCAAATTGTTTTACCTAAATGAAGAAAAAAAATCTTATCAGTCTTTCTGTTGCCTTTGCATTTTTAGCACTATCTGTCACAGGTATTTTGTTGTATGTCAAGCAAAAAGCCCATGCCGTCGAAATAACCCACACTATTTTTGGGTTGATTTTCGTAGGTTTTGCTATTTTTCACATCATCAATAACTGGTCTTCGATTACGGGATATTCAAAAGAACGCAAGAGTGGAAAAATCCAAAAAGAATTAATCATTTCGGGAATTGCCTTCGTCGTAATTTTAGCAGCTGCCGCAACCGAATTATTAGAGCCAGTTGCCGAAGCAGGAAGAGTTTTTGCCGCAAAAAGACCACCAAAACCTGAGCAACTGACTTTTAACGAGGTAGTTACGAATAAAGAAACTCAAGGAACTCCGTTGAGCATCTTGATTCAGAAAAATAAAGAAACTGAGCTTCCAGTAGTGGCAGTTTGGGTCGAAGATTCTGCTCATAATTTTGTAGAGAACTTGTTTGTTCCTGCCAAAACTGCCGCAATGCCAGCGGATGAAGAAGAAGCCCGAGAAGGACATTTTGATATTGCCGATTTCAAAGCTGAAACGCTCAGTACTTGGTCGGGCAAAGCAAAAACTAAAACGCCAAATTTTGATAGAGAAACCCCTCATGATAATTTCGTATTGAAAACCAATACCTTAGCAAAAGGTCAGTTTTTTGTAATTCTTGAAGTAAAAAGCAAAGATAAAGTTGAGCTTTACGAGGCCGCAGTTAGTAAAGCAAATGGCGATGTATTTAAGCTAAAATCAAAAGACAATACTTTGATTAAGAGTGCTTTAGTTGAAATATAATCGATAAAAATATGAGAATTGAGACATAAGTGTTTTCTTGTGTCTCAATTCTTTTATTTAAACCCAAAGCCAGCTCATGTTCAGCGATACACTTTCGATTTTGGCCATTTTATGCCTGAATATTGTCATTTCAGAATGGCTTTGTCAGAAACCGTTTTTCCGACACGTCGGTACGGGACTGATGGTGATAATCCTGACAGCTATCGTTGCAAATCTGGGAATCATTCCAGCATCAACTCCTGCCACGCCTCTTTACGATGGTATTTTTGCTTATATTGCTCCACTTTCTATTTTCTTGATGTTGCTCAACGTCAATCTCAGTAGCCTCAAAAAAGCTGGAAAACCAATGCTCACGATGTTTCTGATTGGCTCATTTGCCACCATGATTGGTGCTTTGGTAGCTATGTGGTTGGTTAGTGGTAAATCTCAAATCGGTGAAATGTTTTACGCAATTGGGGGAATGTACACAGGTACATACATCGGTGGAAGTATCAATTTCAATGCCGTTGCTTTGCACTATGGTGTTTCTCAGCAAGGAAGTCTTTTTTCGGCCGCTACCGTTGCCGATAATATCATCACTGCTCTTTGGGTAATTGCCACACTGGCTTTGCCGCAGATTTTGAATAAGAAATTTCCGAGAAAAGCATTAATGGAAGTAACGGAAGAAACACAAGCCGAAACGCACCATTATACTTCCGATATTGAAAGTGTACGTCCATTTGATTTGGCATTTTTGATAGCAATCAGTTTGGTCGGAATTCGTCTTTCAACTTGGTTGAGTAGTCAGATTCCACAAGTTCCAACTATTTTGTGGCTAACAACTATTGCCTTGATTTTGGCACAAATCCCTGCTGTCAATCGTCTGAAAGGGCATAAATTGCTTGGTTTATTGGGCGTTTATTTGTTTTTGGCAGTAATCGGGGCGTATTGTGATGTGCCAGCATTGCTCAAAGATGGAGCTTTGGCTATTGTTTTATTGGTACTCGTTACTATTTTGGTTGCTGTTCATGGTCTCATCATTTATGGGCTTGGAGCATTATTCAAGCAAGACTGGGACATCGTTTCGATTGCCTCACAAGCCAATGTAGGTGGCTCTGCTTCGGCAATGGCACTTTCGAGAAGCCTTAATCGAACCGACCTTACATTGCCTGGAATTTTAGTTGGGGCTTTAGGAAATGCAACCGGAACTTATTGGGGAATATTAATTGCAGAAATATTGAGAAATTCGGGTTGGTTTTGAGTAAAAAACTTAGTCACTATCAGTAAAGTATATGGGTAGCGGAAAATCTACAAAATGCGTTTGTGATATTTCTCATTTCACACAATCAATGATTTTCCTTACTTTTGCCAAAAAATCTTCATCTTATGGAACAAACACTTCTTGATTCAATCCCGTCGCTTGATTTGGCGGACTTTACCTCTGGCGATGACGCTCGTAAAAATAAATTCGTTCAGGACCTCGGTGCTGCTTTTAATACTATTGGTTTTGTAGCTATAAAAAATCATGGACTTTCAGACGAGCTTCGTGAAAAACTCTATGCTGCGGTGCAGAAGTTTTTTTACCAACCCGACGAAAACAAAACCAAATATGAGTTTCCCGAACTACTTGGTCAGCGTGGGTATGTAGGAAAAGGCAAAGAAACCGCTAAAGGTTTTACAAAACCTGATTTGAAAGAATTTTATCACGTTGGTCAGCCAGTGGTTGAAGGAGATATGCCATCAAATATTTTCCCTGCTGAAGTACCCGAATTTGAGCAATATACAACCGAAGTTTATAAGACTTTTGAAAATACAGGAAAGACACTTTTGCGTGCCATTGCTTTGTATTTAGACCTTCCAGAAGATTTCTTCGAGGAAAAAGTACGTAATGGAGATAGTATTTTGCGTGCATTGCACTATTTTCCTATCGAAAATCCAGATGCTTTGCCCGAAGGTGCCGTACGTGCCGCTGCTCATGGCGATATTAATTTGATTACGCTTTTGATGGGGGCTTCGGCCGAAGGCTTGGAAGTGTTGCGTTTGGATGGAAAATGGATTGCCGTAACGGCATTGCCTGAGCAAATCATCATCAACGTTGGTGATATGCTCGACCGTCTGACCAATCATAAATTAAAATCAACCATTCACCGAGTGGTAAATCCACCACGTGAAAAAATGAAGACGTCACGCTTCTCAATTCCATTCTTTATGCACCCACGTGCAGATATGGATTTGACTTGCTTGGAATCTTGCATTGATGCCGAAAATCCACGCCGCTACGAAAACATGACGGCGGGCGAATTTTTGGCTGAGCGTTTGCGTGAATTAGGGTTTAAGAAATAAGAATTTAAAATTTCACCACTTAGGCACTAAGCACACTAAGTTACACTAAGCATTTTCTTGGTGTAGCTTAGTGTATCTTTTATTTCTTAAGTGGTAAAAACATTTTCCCCAAATATGGCTAAAACTCGTCAGATTCGTTATATCATTTTCTTGAAAGACGTACTGATACTTGCTCTCACCTGTTTTGGTGGTCCGCAAGTACACTTGACGATGTTTTTAGACAGACTCGTGAAAAAACACAATTACATCACCGAAGCCGAAATTCTCGAACTCCAAGCTCTGTGTCAAGTCTTACCAGGCCCAACTTCAACCCAAACCATCACGGCCATAGGTTTTCGATTGGGTGGTGCAAGTTTAGCCTATCTTACGCTTCTGGTTTGGATACTTCCAGGCACATTACTTATGACTTTGGCTGCTTTGGGAGTAACTTATGTAGAAAAAGACCAACTCACAAACCTCACTCGATTCATCAAACCGATGGGTGTGGCGTTTATTATTTTTGCTGCTTTTTCGATTGGAGTGAAAGTAATCAAAACCAAAACGAGTATTTTTTTGATGCTTTTGGCTGCCATTGCTGCTTTCGTATTCCCTTCACCGTACATTACACCAATCTGGATTTTGTTGGGAGGTTTAGCCACCTCATTTAAGTTTGGCGAGCAAGAAAAAATGGAAAAACAGCCAATCAAAGTCGAATGGTCGAATTTCTTTCTTTGGTTGGGTGTGTTTATGTTTTCGGTGGTTTTAGGTAAAATTACTAATAATTTACCCGTCAGACTTTTTGAAAATTTTTATCGAAATGGCAGTTTAGCTTTTGGGGGTGGACATATTTTGAAGCCACTTCTCTATAATGAATTTGTTGAGTTTAAGCATTATTTATCTCCTGATGAGTTTTTGTCGGGCGTTGCAATCGTAGAAGTTGCCCCGGGCCCTGTCTTTTCGATTTCGGCTTTTGTTGGAGCTTTATCTATGCGGGAGTGGGGGACGAGTGGCGAAGTTTTGGGAAGTATTGTTGCTTCAGTCGGCATTTTTCTACCTGGCACATTTCTCATCTTCTTTGTGATACGATTTTGGAATGAACTCAAAAAATATCGTGGAATCAGAGCTTCACTCGAAGGTATCAATGCCGCCAGTACTGGTCTGACAGCAGCAGCGGCCTTATCGCTTTACCGACCAATGGCCTTTGATTTAGTGGCTGATTTGACAATTGTTCTTACGCTTATTCTGCTACAAACCCGACTCGTTCCAACTTACATTATCATTTTTATCGGTTTGTTTTTGGGCTGGGTGATAATTTGAAAAGGTTTGATAAACAGCACAAATCACCATGACTTACTCATGCATCATTATCTTTAACAACAATTAACAATCTTTTCTTCACCCTCCTTTCAAAGATTTGCCGTAAATTGCGTTATAATTTGTGGAACAAATCTCTCGATTCGTTGGTAATATACCGCTATTTTAGCTTTTGAATATTTAGATGAACAAAAAACATATATTTATAACATTTTTATTGTCAATGGTTTATGGGTTTTCGTTTGCCCAAATCCTTGATGATTCTACCAAACAAGTTTACAGTACCAAGACCGTCAAATATATCCTCGAAGACGATATTTTAAATAACCGCAAGACTTTTTATAATCCAGACACCACGCTTACAAACTTCCATCTATTTGATTTTAATCTTCGTAGCGGACAACTTTATCAAGATTTAGGTAATCTTGGTACTGCCATAAAACCTCTGTTCTTTATTCCCACAACCGATATTGCTAAAAACTTGGGTTATTCGACTTACGGAGCTTATGCCTTTGATGTGCGAAAAACTACTTATTTTAATACAAAATCGCCTTATACGAATGTAAATTATGTGCAGTCGGGTGGAGGAACGGGCATCATGCACTTTACGCATTCTCAAAATATTAAACCTCGACTCAACGCCACACTTGATGTAAGACGCTTATCTTCTTCTAAGCAATATGGAGCTCCACAAACCCGAGAAGAACGATTGGTTGATAGTTGGGCGGTGATGCTACATTCAAATTATGAGTCGAAAAACGGCAAGTATATTATTCTTGGTAGTTATAATCACTTTAATCATGCTCCGCTCGAACAAGGCGGCATCAAACCATTATCCGATACAAGTACTTTTGTGGCAGAAAGTAGTTTAGGAAATTACCGAGATTTCCTGTCGAAGCTTACTGGGGCAACTTCACGAGATTGGCGAAATGAATTACACGTTTATCATCAGTATAAACTCACGAATGGTTTTCAGGTTTATCATATTTTAGATTATCAGAAACGCCGAGATTTATATACTGATGTGAAATTTGGAGCTGATTCATCTGATAAAGCAGGATTTTATCAGGTTATTCCGAAGAGTGTTAAGGATACCCTTTCGATGGATTTACGCTATAATCTACTCGAAAATAAGTTCGGAATTAAAGGTATCTATAAAGGTTTTGCTTATCGATTATATTTACGTCAGCGTTTTTACAAGATGAGGTCTGATTCGGGCAATTATTTGCCAGATAAGTTAAATGCCGAAACCCTCGTGGGCGGATGGGCAAATTATTTCTTTCCTGATAGCGTCAGAAGAGTATATGCAGAAGCTGAACTTGGTGCGGTTAATACGTTAGGAAATCTGAGACTTCAAGCTGAATATTTAAGCCCCCGAATAAAGGCGGGAGTTTCGATTTTGAGAGTGCCACCCAATATCTTAGATGAGAAGTTTACAAGTATTGCCTACGATTGGAACAAAACGCTCGCAAAAACCTTTACAACTAACCTTTATGCTTCTACAAGTTTGCAAAAGGGCAATTTTGTACTTTCTCCAAGTGCTTATAATTCACTTATTACCAACTTTATTTATTACGACACAAAGGCTCAAGTAAGACAGGATTCATCAGCAATCAATGTTTTTAGAGTAGGCCTTGGCGTAGAGTATCGTTGGAAAAGATTATTGATTGCCAATCAATCATATTACACAGCTAATACAGCCGAAAACCGACTCCCAACACCAAAATTTGCTAATAATACAACGATTTCTTACGAATTTATTTACGCAAAAGTGCTGCGTATCAATGCAGGCGTTGAAATATATTATCGTTCGGCTTATTTTGCCAATAATTTTATGCCACTTACTCGTCAGTTCTTTTTGCAAGACCAGCAAAAAGTTTGGGGAACTCCAGTAGCTGATGTTTTTGCTGATTTGAAAATCAATAAGGTTAGACTTTTCTTTAAATTTGCTCATGTCAATCAAGGTTTTCCAAGTAATGGATATTACGTAAGTTCAACTTATCCAGGTTTGAGACGTACTTTCTTTTTGGGAGTGAATTGGCCACTTTTTGATTAGGATTTTAACCATTGCATTAACGGTACAAAAACTAAAAAAGCTAAGTGTAGCTTAGTGTTCCTTTGTTTCTTAGTGGTGAAAAAATGAAAAATACACTTATATTTCTTCTAACTTCTCTTACTCTCTCCTGCAATTCTGAAAAAAAGTCAGAACAAACCTCTTTTGATTTCTCTCCAACTATAAAAATCTTAAAAGAAGCTCCCAAAAACTTTCCGAAGCAAGAAATACCTAAAGATTTAGTCATTCCCGCAGGAATGGTTTATGTGCCAGGCGGATATACACAAATCGGTACAACTGATGGAATGGATTTTGAAAGGCCCATGTTTTGGGCAGAGGTAAAACCATTTTTTATGGATATTTCGCCCGTAACTGTAGCTCAGTTTCGTGAATTTATAAAAGCAACCAACTATAAAACCTACGCCGAAAACTTTGGTGATGGAGGTTTTTTTGATAAAGATACTAAAGGTTGGACGCTGAAAAAAGGAGCTAACTGGGAATATCCCCTCGGAAAAGGCCAACCTAAAGCACCTGATAATCATCCAGTTACGCAAGTTTCTTGGTATGATGCCGCTGCATACGCAAAATGGGCTGGCAAAAGACTACCTTCAGAGATAGAATGGGAACACGCCGCCCGAAATGCCAAAAACGACCGAACAATTTACCCATTTGGCAATGATATCACTAAAGAAGGTAAACCACTTGCCAATACTTGGAATGGCGTTTTTCCTGATTTTAATAAAAATACCGATGGCTTTTTCTACACTTCGCCCGTTGGACATTTTGGAAAAACGCCACTTGGCCTGACAGATATGACAGGAAATGTATGGCAATGGTGCGATAACTGGAAAATCAACTATGCCGATATTGCCAACGGAATAATGCCAACCGATACGCTTGAAAAAGTAGAAAGAGGTGGCTCATTTTTATGCGAGCCAGGTTGGTGTCATGGGTATCGAGTTTCGGGACGCTCTTTTACTTCGCCCGAAACTTCGTTAATGCACGTAGGTTTTCGATGTGTGAAATAGCCTACAAACTAAAATGTGGGTTGTAAATAATACCAAAAACATTATCCCAAGGGTCTTTTACTGCTGCCACAATTATTCCTCCGCCAACTTCGGTAGGAGCTTCAAAAGTTGTAGCCCCTGCTACCAGTAATTCATTGTACTTTTCTTCAACGTTTTCAACGCCCCAATACGTAATTACTCCATCAGCTTTTGCATCATTTTTTTCATCGGGTTGTAGGCCGAGTTCGTAGCCAGCTACATTATAACCCACATAAAAAGGCTCGTCGAAATAAGGCTCGAAGCCTAAAATATTGCTATACCAATTTTTTGCTTCAGTAATATCCGAAACTCTGTAGATAGTGGTGCGTAATCCTAAAAAGGGCTTTTTCATACTATTATGGTAGGTTAAATAGAGATTATGTTACAAACTTATCATTTTTTACTAAAACATAAATCGCTTTCGTGTGTTTTTCTTATATAAAATTCGGCTTCATTTTTGCATTATCGCTTATAAGGTCGGATATTTGCAAAAAAAGACCACTATTGGATGTCTGCTGAATTAGTCATTTTAATCAATATATTGTTTTATTTATTCGGTTTTTCGTTTTTGTTGTACAAACGAAATCAACTGAGTGAACAATCCATTGGTTTACTTTCCATACTTATTAATTTTATTGGCGTACTTTTCTCGATGGGTATTCGCTTGAGTGATATTTCGGGTGATGTTATCTCGTACAATTGGTTTTATATCAGCGATAAACTCTTTACGATTGATATTCTGCTCAATGACCTCACGTATTTGATGTACTTTTTGGTGCAATTTATAGCACTTTGGGTACAGGTCTTTTCTCTCAAATACATGCAAGGCGACCCAAGCTTTGGTCGATATTATGCCTATCTCAATCTTTTCATTTTAGCCATGATTGGCATTGTGATTTCGGGGAATCTCTTGATGATTTTCATGTTTTGGGAATTGGTGGGGCTGTGTTCGTATTTGTTGGTTGGGTTTTGGTATGAGAAAAAATCAGCGACCAATGCCGCTATGAAGGCATTTTTGGTGAACAGAATTGGAGATATCGGCTTTTTTATCGGGATATTGTTGGTTTACAGATATTTTGGTACGCTCGATGTAACAACAATCGTCGATAAAGCACAGGTAATGTCGGCTGCCTCATTAAATAGCCCGATAATTACAACCATTGGCTTATTGCTTTTTTGTGGATGTGTCGCCAAATCTGCTCAGTTACCTTTGCAAGTATGGCTACCCGATGCCATGGAAGGCCCAACGCCAGTTTCGGCATTGATTCACGCTGCTACGATGGTTGCTGCAGGTATTTTTCTAATGGCCAGAATCGAACCAATTCTATCTCCAGATACACTTATCGTGATGGCCGTTGTGGGTATGCTCACCATGTTTTTCGGGGCATGTTCGGCACTTGTTCAATACGATATTAAAAAACTCTTGGCCTTTTCTACCATTTCTCAATTAGGTTTAATGGTAGTCGGCATCGGAGTTGGAGCGGTCAATACGGCACTTTTTCACTTGGTTACGCACGCATTTTTCAAAGCAGGTTTGTTTTTGTCGGCAGGTGCAGTTATTCATCACATGCACCATGAGCAAGATATGCGTAAAATGGGTAACCTCCGCCGAGAAATTCCTATCATTTATTATACTTACACGATTTGTGCCGCAGCATTGGCAGGGATTCCGTTTTTCTCTGGATTTCTATCAAAAGATGCCATTGTAGTGGCTGCCTTTGAGTGGGCATCACGCCAACCCAAGCAAGCATACTTTATAATCCCTGCGGTGTGTTTAGTGGTATCAGGTATGAGTGCTTACTACATGATGCGACAAGTATTTTTGGTGTTTTTAGAACGAGAAGATAATCCACTCGAACTGATTTCATCAAGTGCAAAAAGTTTTTATAAAAATGTGGCGAAACGTATTGAAGGAATTGTGAATGTGGAAGATGATGAAGAACGCCAACAAGCCGAGCTTAGACACGCACAAGAAGGTGACCTACTTGATTTCTTATCGAAAATTGGCCCAATGGAGCTTTCATCAATAGTTATGGCTATCGCTTCCATCGGGTTTGTATTTGCTTTGAATCCTTTTTCGGCCGAAAGCAGTTGGTTTTTTCATACTTTCCATCATGAAGCCACAAGTTATCAATGGGTAGCATACATTGCTATTTTGGTGGCACTTAATGGCGTACTTTTAGGCTATATTTTTACGAAAGAAGAAAGCTATCGAATTGATAATGAGGAGCTTGAGCCAAGGGGAATGATTGCCAAGTTTATATTCAAAAACTTTTATTTGAGTGAGTTGTACCAAACTATATTCGTAAAACCATTGCTTTGGATAAGCCCCAAAATCAATCTTTTTGATAGAAAGATAATTGATGGAGCAGTAAATTCGGTTGGTAGTCTGACAATCGCTTGGGCTTCATTGAGTCATTGGTTGGAAAGAAATATCATTGATAGTTTTGTGGGTTTGGTTGCCAACACAACGGCAAAAATTGGCTCATATACTCGTCAGATTCAGAATGGTAAAGCCCAAACATATATCATTACGATTTTTGTTTGTTTGGTTTTGATGATGATTCTTTTGCTTTTTTAGTCCACTGACAATAGTCAATAGACCATAGAGCAAGTCTCTGTCATTGTCTGACAAAATTATCTTATAAAAAAACTGTCGTCCATCGACTATGGACAGTCGTCTAATAAAAACATGAATAATTTTTTACTTTCAACACTCATTTTTCTGCCACTTGCTGGTTCGGTAATGGTGTTGTTATTGCCAAGCACTTACCGAGATTCATTTCGATGGATTTCGCTGATAGTGAGTGTCATTAATTTGCTCAATATTTTTACGCTCTACAATAATTTTGATAGACAATTGTCTGATTATCAATTTGTTGAGCAGCACGAATGGATTCGTATGAGTCTCGGAAACCTCGGTGTGCTTTCGATTGATTACCTTTTGGGAGTCGATGGAATCAATATGCCAATGGTTTTACTTTCGGGAATTGTCTTGCTCATTGGTTCGATTGCTTCATTTACTATTGAATACCGCCAAAAAGCCTATCATTCGCTTTATTTATTACTTTCGGGAAGTATTATCGGTTGTTTTGCCGCCCTTGATTTCTTCTTATTCTTTTTATTTTTCGAGTTTATGTTGCTTCCAATGTATTTCCTAATCGGAATTTGGGGAGGTGAACGTCGAGAATATGCTGCCATAAAGTTCTTTATTTACACATTGGTTGGCTCAATTTTCATTCTTATTGTGATGATTGGACTGTCGATGTCGGTGCAAGATTCGTTTTTCTCGCAAGAAATGGGCGGAACTGTACATACCTTTGACTTTCGTCAACTGGTAGATTTCAAAAACTACATTCCGCATAGTATTTTGCACCCAGTTGAGAAGCAAATGATTTTTGGAATGCCCGCCAGACTTTTTGCCTTTGTTTTGTTGATTGTAGGTTTCGGTATAAAACTACCGTCAGTACCATTTCATACGTGGCTGCCCGATGCTCACGTCGAAGCTCCAACGCCTGTTTCGGTGGTTTTAGCAGGTATTTTATTGAAAGTAGGGGCGTATGGTTTCATTCGTATTGCTTATGGATTTTTCCCCGATATTGCTTATCAGTTTACTTATATAGTAGCGGGGGCGGGTGTCATTTCAATTATTTATGGTGCTTATAATGCCCTTGCTCAAGAGGATTTGAAGAAAATGATTGCCTATTCGTCAATTTCCCACATGGGATTTGTGCTTTTAGGTTTGGCTTCAATGACCGTTGAGGGTGTAAATGGAGCAATCTATCAGATGTTTGGTCATGGATTGGTCTCGGCAATGTTGTTTTTGGTGGCTGGAGTTATCTACGACCGAACACATAACCGACTCATCGAAAATTTCAGAGGTTTGTCAAGTGCCATGCCGTATTTCACATTGGCAGTTACGGTGGCGTTTTTTGGAGCTTTAGGTTTGCCGACTTTACCGGGGTTCATGGGAGAATTCTTCACAATCATGGGTGGTTTTCAGTCAGAAATTTTACCAGATTGGGTTTCGATGCTTGCTATGCTTGGAATTGTACTTTCGGCCGGTTACTTCCTCTGGACATTACAAAAAATGTTTTTCGGAACATTTTGGGCGAATCGCAATCAGGAAGAAAATATGAAAGACCTTGATTTCCGTGAAATAGTTATGCTTTATTCGCTCGCGGCCCTATCGATTATTTTTGGAATTTTCCCAAGTCTCATATTTGATATTTCAGGTGAATCAGTGAAGGCCTTTTTAAATGGGTTTTAGATTTTGTGGTTAGCTATTAGCATTCGGCTGCTTCGGTGGTTCGATTTTTAGCTACTTTATTTACTCAGGTTTAGCAGACATGTTCAAAATACGATTAACATGTTTAACCACAATAGTCACAATGGATTTCCACAATGGACACAAGTTTCAGTAAAATATGTCTTGTGTCAATCGTGTCTCCGTAGTGTCTTTTGTGGTAAATTTTATTGTTTCTGCGTAACATGAGTTATTCACTTAATTTTAACTGGTATTTCGCAAAAGCTAAATGCCAATAGCCAATATTCAATGCTCGAAAAATTATCACATATTCTCTTTAGTTCACGTGTGCTATTGCCCGACTTACTCTTCGGAGTAGTGTTTTTGGTGATAGTAGCCGCTATTGCTTTTTCTCAAAAATTAGATGTCGAACGCACCTACGTATTGTTTAATGTGCTAATAATCAGTGTATTAATTAGTGTTGGTTTTGTGTTTTATGCCTTTTTTGGATTTTATAAACAATATTTCGAGTCGGGAAGTGTACTTTTTGGGCAACTGATTTATTTAGATTCCGTCAGTTTATTCTTCAAACTTATTATTTCTATTGCATCGGTAGCGGTTTTGATTCATGTTTGGGTGGTGGGCTATAAAGTAGTAGGGGAGTTCTACGCTATTTTTATGGCTTTGGTTTGGGGATTGTTTATCATGACCATGACCACCAACTGGCTCATGCTTTATGTTTCGCTCGAAATGGTTTCTATTTGCTCATATATTTTAGTTGTTTTCAATAAAGGAAAAAACAATAGCGAAGCTGGTATCAAATACCTTTTATTCGGAGCAACGAGTTCGGCAATTATGCTTTATGGCATTTCGCTGCTCTATGGCATGACAGGTACACTCAACTTTGTTGGACAAGAATTTGCAACATTTTTAGGTCAAAATCCTACTTGGATTGCCCAAATTGCCATTTTTATGACAATTGGTGGATTACTTTTTAAGCTTTCGGCTGTTCCATTTCATAGCTGGACACCCGATGTTTACGAAGCCACTCCAACACCTATCGTAGCATTTCTTTCAATTGCTCCAAAAGCAGCCGTTGTGTTGGTTTTGATTCGTCTTTTCTCTTCATTGAGTATTGATTTCCGTATGATAATGGCTATCATAATCATGGCATCTATCACGATTGGAAATTTATCGGCTTTATGGCAAACCAATACTAAACGAATGCTCGGCTATTCAACGATTGCTCATGCGGGCTTTATGCTGGTGGGTTTGTTGGCAACTAATACGATTGGTGTTCAATCAACAATTTTTTATATAGCTACCTATCTTTTTATTACACTTGCAGCCTTTTTACTGATAGATTTATTGGCCTTAAAAACTGAAAGCTACGAACTCGAAAGTCTGCGAGGGTTGGGACAGGAAAATATATTTCTGGGCTTGGCGGCTGTAATAATTATGATTGCTTTGGTTGGTTTACCTCCAACCGTAGGTTTTACAGGTAAATTACTCCTCTTCACTGCCTTGTGGGAATCGTACCAAACATCGGGTAGCAATATGTTATTAATTGTCTTGATTTTTGGCTTATTGAACACAGCTATTTCGATATTTTATTATATCAAGATTCCATATTTTATGATTTTCAAAGAACCTAAAATTGGAGTTCGCTACTATCAAATTGGCTTTATTCGTAAAGGCTTCTTGTTGATATTTCTGTTTTTTATCGTCTATTTATTTATGCGTCCGAGCGGGCTAATTAATCTAATTGAGAGCTTGAAATTGGTTTAAATTAGCCTTTTTCAAAGAAAATATTTTCTTAATTTTAGATAATATCAAACTTCCCAAAATCGACTTAACATTCTCTTAAAACAAATAGAACTTTTTCTTTGCAAGGCACGTATATTCTTTAGAACTTTGCATAACCAATCTCCAAAAATTCTCAATGAGCGACGCAATTAAACACGAATGTGGCATTGCCCTTGTTCGTCTTCGCAAACCACTTCAATACTACATCGACAAATACGGTACGCCCCTTTATGGCATTCAACGATTGTACGTTTTAATGGAAAAACAATCGAATCGTGGCCAAGATGGAGCAGGAGTCGGAAATGTAAAACTTGATGTTGCCCCTGGCCATCGTTACATAAGTAGATACCGTTCCGTTGAAAATCGACCGATTGTTGATATTTTTAACAAGATTAACGAGAAATACAAAGATGTACTTCGCAACAATCCCGACAAATTCAAAAATGCCGAATGGTTGCAAGAAAATGTAGCTTACTCAGGCGAAGTTTGGCTCGGACACCTTCGCTACGGTACACACGGCAAAAACGAAATCGAAAATTGCCATCCTATGTTGCGTCAGAGCAACTGGCGTAGCCGAAACATGTTGGTAGCAGGAAACTTCAACATGACCAATGCAGAAGAACTTTTCCACAAATTAGTAAAATTGGGTCAGCACCCGAAAGACTTGGGAGATACCGTAACCGTAATGGAGAAAATCGGACACTTCCTCGACGAAGAAAACCAAAGAGTATTCGACCGCTTCAAAGGCATCTACGAAAACCCCGCCCTCTCTGATATTATCGAAGATAACATGGATTTGCCAAGAGTATTGCACCGTGCGTGCCGTGATTTCGACGGTGGCTATGCAATGGCTGGTGTGACAGGTTTTGGTGCTTCATTTGTTGTGCGTGACCCTGCGGGTATTCGTCCGGCTTACTATTGGGCAAACGATGAAGTAGTGATTGTGGCTTCTGAAAAAACGGCCATCAAAGCTGCTTTCAATGCCAATTATGATGATATTAAGGAAGTTCAGCCAGGAAATGCTTTAATTATTGATAAACACGGCGAATATAATGAGTTTCAGATATTGAAACCGCTGGAGAAAAAATCGTGTAGTTTTGAGCGTATTTATTTCTCACGTGGCTCTGACCCTCAGATTTACGAAGAACGTAAAAAACTCGGCCAATTGTTGATCCCTCAGATTTTGGAAGAAATCAATTATGACCTTGAAAATACCGTTTTCTCTTACATCCCGAACACAGCCGAAAGTGCGTTTTTCGGAATGGTGGAAGGTTTAGAACAATATTTAGCCGATTGGCGTTTGAAACGCATCACCGAAGGCAATCTTTCGCCCGAAGAAATCAAGAAAGTTTTATCTTTCCGTCCAAGAATCGAAAAATTAGTATCGAAAGATGTAAAACTTCGTACTTTCATTACTAACGACGATGAGCGTGACGAAATGGTTTCGCATGTCTATGAAATGACCTACGAAGTTGTGCGTAAAGGCATCGACACCGTAGTTTTGATTGATGATTCGATTGTGCGTGGAACAACCCTCGAAAAGAGTATTTTGAAAATGATTGACCGTCTTGGACCTAAGAAAGTAATCATTGTTTCATCGGCTCCGCAGATTCGTTACCCTGATTGTTATGGTATTGATATGTCGAAGATGAAAGAATTTGTGGCTTTCAGAGCGATGCTCGATTTACTTCGTCAGAACGGTATTGAATATATGAAGCAGGAAGTTTATGCACAGAGTGTGGGTGCATTGCAAACTGATAATGCTTATGAACAAAATTTCGTGAAGCAATTATACGACAAATTTACTGATGAGGAGATTTCTCAGAAAATTGCTGAAATCGTTACACCAGAAAACATGAAAGCGGAAGTTGCGATGGTATATCAGACCGTTGAGAATCTTCACAAGGCTTGTCCAAATCATACTGGTGATTGGTATTTTACAGGAAATTATCCAACTCGTGGCGGAAATAGAGTAGTGAACCGTGCGTTCGTAAACTTTATGGAAGGCAAATTGGTGAGAGCTTATTAATTAGTCGATGGTCTATTGTCCACAGTCAATAGTTGTATGTTTTCTAACTGTTGACCGTGGACTGTAGACAGTCGACTATTTTATTTTTTCTTCTTTTTGGGTAATGTAAAAACGTTGTTTGTAACTTCTTGCATACCAATCACTCGTAACAAATCTATAATATTTACAGTTTCATTAGTCATGGGCATTGCTGGTGTCGATGAAGAGGTAGAAGTATTCATTGGTAATGGAGTTTGTGTTTATAGAGCAAAGTTAGTGTAGAAAGCGAATATTCGCAAAACGTTTTAACGTTTATTTTTGTAAATATTTATTATACGGTAGACTACGTTGTTGACGCCATCATTGTTGTTTTAAAATCTTTATTTTGGTCAATTAATACTGATTTCTGTTATATGTTGTGCCAAGAAATTTCAACCCTTTAGAATTATAATTTAATGAAAAAACTACTATTTATTTGTATCGTGGCTTTATTTAGCCAAACGCTCAAAGCACAAGAAGCTTCTGATGCAAAAGCCATTGAAATTGCTGATAAAGTAATGGCAGCCATGGGCGGCAAAAAAGCTTGGGACGAAACTCGCCATATTACTTGGAATTTCTTTGGTGCCAGAACCCTCACATGGGATAAATGGACTGGCAATGTAAGAATTGATTTTCCGAGAGACAAATCAGTGATTTTAATGAACATCAACACCGATACTGGAAAAGTTTTTAAGTACGGGACCGAACAAACAGCTGCGGATTCAGTTAAGAAATATATGAAAGCGGGTAAAGGGGCTTGGATCAATGATTCTTATTGGCTCACGATGCCATTCAAATTGAGAGACAATGGTGTAACGCTCAAATATTTGGGTGAAGAGAAAACCGAAGCAGGTAAAGAAGCGTACTTATTGCAAATGACTTTTAAAGAAGTGGGCAATACGCCAAACAATATGTATAAAGTTTGGGTTGAGAAAGAAAGTAATTTACTAACTCAGTGGGCTTACTTTGCAAAATCAACCGATGAAAAGCCAGGTTTTACTCGCCCGTGGACAGATTATAAACCTTATGGAAAAATTATTTTGTCTGGCGAGCGTGGCGACCGTGACTTAACAGAAATCAAAGTTTTTGAAGCTTTACCCGAATCAATTTACACCGATTTCAAAAAGCCAGATTTTAGCAAAGCAAAAGATTTTAATAAGAAAAAAGATAAAATAGAGTTTTAAATTAAGAATTGAGAATTTAGAATTAAGAATGTTTCTGATACAGTGCTTTAAAATACATTCTTAATTCTACATTCTTAATTCTACATTCAAACGAAAATGACAGGTGTTTTGATAGTAAACCTTGGTACGCCCGATAGTCCGAGTGTGCCAGATGTAAGAAAGTATTTGAGAGAATTTTTAATGGATGGTCGAGTAATTGACTTTCCTTTCATTCCTCGTTGGATGCTGGTCAATTTGATTATTGCACCGTTCCGTTCGCCAAAATCTGCCAAAATCTATAAAGAATTATGGACAGAGAATGGTTCTCCATTAAAAATCTACGGAGAGGCCAACGAAAAACAACTTCAAGCCGCTTTGGGCGATGAATATGTGGTGAAATTGGCAATGCGTTATCAAAGCCCAAGTATTGAGTCGGGTTTGAAAGCATTACAACAAATAGGTGTGAGCAACATCATTGTGATTCCATTTTTTCCGCAATATGCTTCGGCTACTACTGGTTCGGTTTACGAAGAAGTGATGCGAATCGTAACTAAGTGGCAAGTCATTCCTGAAATCAAGTTTCTCAATTATTTCTATAATCATCCAAAATTTATCAATGCATTTGCCGAATTAGGTAAAAAGTACTTGGCGGAGAACGATTATGAACATGTAATTTTTAGTTACCATGGTATTCCTGCACGTCATATTCGTAAAGGAGATTGTACTGGAAATACCTGTAAACTAGGCTCATGTTGTGATTCGATTACGGCTATGAATCAGCATTGTTATCGTGCTGAATGTTTTGAAACAACTCGTCTTTTGGTAAAAGAATTGGGTTTGAAAGAAGGCACTTATACAACTTGTTTCCAATCTAGACTAGGGCGTGAAACTTGGATTCAGCCTTATACTGAAGATGTTGTAAAAGGTTTTGCTAAACAAGGTATCAAAAAAGTTTTGGCATTTTCGCCAGCGTTTGTGGCCGATTGTTTAGAAACAACCCTCGAAGTAGGAGAGGAATATAAAGAACTATTTGAAGAAAACGGTGGCGAACACTGGCAATTGGTAGAAAGTTTGAACGATTCTGATGCTTGGATTGATTTGTTAGTTGATTTAGTGAAAGAGAAATCTTTACAAAATTAAAGACTTATGGAGAATAAATTGTTGCAAGAATTTACAAACCAAGAGTTAGTCGAGGAGTTAAAAAAACGAAAGAAAGAGAGAATAATTATTGCAATAATAATGGGTTTTCTTATTGGGTGCTCCGTTTGGAGTGCAACACACAAGGGTGGTTTCTGGACTTTTGCGATACTTTTCTTAGTTTTATTTATAGGCAACAAATACTCTGGAAAAGTAGAAAAAGTAGTAAAAGAAATAGATTCTCGAAAAGTATTATAGAATAATGGAAATAGGCATTGATAGTTTTGCGGCGGTTTTAAAAAATAATCAAGGTGAAACGATAAGTAGCGAGCAATCAATAAGAGAATTGTTACAAAGAATCGAAAAAGCTGATGAAGTAGGGCTTGATGTTTTTGGCATTGGCGAACACCATCGTAAAGAATTTCTTGATTCAGCTCCTACAATGATTTTAGCTGCTGCTGCCGCTCGTACCAAACGCATAAAACTCACTAGTGCCGTTACTGTTCTGAGTGCTATTGACCCCGTAAGAGCATTCCAAAACTTTGCTACCTTGGATTTAATCTCGCAAGGTCGTGCTGAAATGGTAGTTGGGCGTGGTTCGTTTACCGATGCTTTTCCGCTTTTTGGCTTAAAATTGGAAGATTATGATGAACTTTTTGACGAAAAATTAGACCTTTTACTTAAAATTAGAGAAAATGAGGTTTTAAGTTGGAAAGGTAAGTTTCGACCAGCATTATATAATCAAGCTGTTTATCCAAGACCTTTGCAAGAAAAACTGCCCATTTGGATAGGAGTGGGCGGAACTCCGCAGTCGTTTGTGCGTGCGGGAATGTTGGGCTTGCCATTGATGGTAGCAATCATTGGCGGAGAAACCCACCGATTCAGGCCATTGATTGATCTCTATCGAAATGCAGGTTTGAAAGCAGGTCATTCGCTCGATCAATTGCAAGTTGGTTTGCATTCATTGGGTTATGTGGCCGAAAACACCGATGATGCTCACGAAGAATTTTATCCAGGTTATGCCGAAATGTTTACGAATATTGGTAAAGAAAGAGGTTGGCCGCCGGTTAGACGAGAGCATTTCGATTCACAAACTGGTAAGCTTGGAGCATTTTTAATTGGAAATCCCGAAGAGGTAGCCGAAAAAATCCTTCGCCACAGTGAAGCATTGGGTGGCATTACCAGAGTTACATTTCAGATGGATAATGCGGGCTTGACTCATGAAAAATTGATGCGTGCCATTGAACTAATTGGCACAAAAGTTTCACCGATTGTGAATGGAAAGTAAAGGGTTATTCAAGAAAAACATAAAAAATGCCTCATTTTACTGTTAAATGAGGCATTTTTACTTCAATCTCAAAATTTTATATCTCAATTTTTTACTACACTTTCATAATAATTTTTCAACGAATTTAATTTTGAATAGCCACCCTTTAGTACCATTTTAGCAGCGTCTTTTACTTCGCTCCACGCTAAGTTTTTTTCGGGAGTAATTCTAAAAATAGTTTGATAAATATAGTTTACTTGGATTGGTAAAATCCGATTCGGCAAGCTGCTGCCAAATTCACCAATGTAGCCGATTGGGGAAGAAAGAAGCAGTCTGAAAGTAATTTTCTTAGGGTCTAACTTCTCAAACTGGTCGGTTTCGTTGATTAAAAGCGGAGGTATAAGTTCAGCCGAGTGGCTCAACATCCGCATGAGTCCTCCAAGCATCAAGAGAACTTTCGAGAGTAAAATTGCGTCTGAAAATCCTATTAACTGAATACATGAAATAGCAGCGAAGTAGGTAAGGATTCCAATGATGATAAAGAAAAACCCGAACTTTTTATCTCCAATAAAAAAAGATTGAACCAAAATTGTGAGCAATGCAATAAAAGGAATACTCCAATGCCAACTCTCAAAAATTATAAACCATAAAACCGCTTCGATAATAATGGTAGAATGAGTGATTCTCGTTGCCCAAGTAGTATGTAAAAGTACATAACCGATTGACTGATAGTCTAAGTCGATGTTAGTTTGTGGTTTGAAAACGTTGTGCAGCGGTAAAAATTTTCCTACGATTTTATCGGGTAGGAGATTACACACAACGTACAGAACTACTGTTGAAATGATTGTAAATAACCAAATCTGGTTGATAGTAGCTTCGTATTGAGATAACCAATCAAAAAGTGCCATATTTATTTGTTTTAGTATGTTGAGTTTTTATTTCTTAGGGCCGTATTTCGAGTATCTGATAGTTTTGGATGAGTTTTTGTGCCACCTTTTTCAAAAAATGCAATGATACTCTCAAACTGATGAATGAGGTATTGAGGCATAATTTTATTCATCATAAATGAAGGAAAAAATCCGCCTTGATTTTCTCTATCAATCAAAACCAATTGGCTTGTTCCATCATTATTTGCCTCGAAAAGATGCCCGCCCCACCAATCAATTCGCTCAAAACCTTTTGGTACAGGAACTTCATCTAAAGTAATTGACCTAAAACTGGTTTGGATGGTTTTCTCATCAATCTTTCTTGACCATTGAATATACAAAAGGTCTCTTTTTGAAATAAATGGTTTATTTGGGTCGAATTGCTGATAGATAATTTGTGTGTTTTCATCAATCACCTTTACTACATATCCGCCGGTATATTCGGCCGTCCAGTAATGGTGAAAATCAATCATTTGATTAGTGAAAACATCAAAAACTTCAGTGTGCCTGGCGGCAACATTGGGCAATCTCCACCTAAAAAGGTCGTTTTTGTCATCATCAAAGGGCCTTTGCCAGACACTGATGCCGCCCTTCTGGGTTCGTTCTATCCAGCCTTCTTCAGTAGTCATTAGAGCGAGGTCTTTATCGAGCCATTTTTCTTTATTTAATTGCCAATCGTGTAAAGTTATCATTGCTAAAAACCTTGTTTTAAGGCTTATTTAAGTTAGTGAAAAAAAAATAGAAATGCAAAAAAGCTTAAAGTGAGAATTGGCATAGCAACACGTATTTTAAAAGACTTCTAATTCCCACACCCTCCAATTCTCGCCATGAAGTTACTGCCACTTTTTGCCTCGAAACCTGGGTTAAATGTCAGGGAGTTTCCTGCCTTATACGTTACACTTGCAGGCGAGAATATTTTATTATTAGCGGTGATTGTCGTATTGGCTATTTGGAAAGAATCGGATATATAATTTGAAGTTAAATTCAATACCGTAGAAGGTGAACCAACTAAAACAATTTTGCTCGCAACTCTTGCAGGTACGTGATTGAGGCTTTCGCAACCTACATAATAGACAGTGTTTGAAGTAGGATTGACTGTCACGGTTCCCCCACTTGCCACTACGATTCCGCCCGTGAAAGAAGTGTACCAATTGGTTGTATAGTTGAAAGGGCAGCTTGCTGTTAAAGTAACTGGCGAACCTGCACAAACCGCAGTATTATTGGCACTTACAGTTGCTGGGGGTGGAGCAGCATAACCAACATTAGCAAAAATACTTGATTTGATAGCGGGTTCACATTCAGTATAAAGTCTAAATTCGAGATTTGGAAAATTTACGTCACTGGTAGGGTAGCGGCGTGAGACATTCACATCATAGTTTTGTATTCGGCATGAGTTTGCAGGAATTGTGAATGCACCAAATTCTGAGCCAGTACTTCCTGCTGCGGTAATCAACAAATCGCTACTATTCGATTGAGCTACAAACCCTAATCTATAATCACGAGCTTCGGTAGTATTATTATTACAGACTCGCACTTGAAAAGAGGCTGGGGTTCCGAGTGTTACATTCTGAACATTTATTGCATTCTGACTCGTTCCAACAATTTCCAGACGTGGTTGGTCTCGTTGGTAGCCTCCTTCGTAGGGGCAAGAGGTTCTTGTGAGAGCCTCATCTATTAAAAATATGGGTGTTCCGTATGATTTATCTTTTACAATTTTTATTCTAAAGCTATCACCAGCATCATTATCTTGCAAAGTATAGGCAATGGTTGTGCTACTGTTATTAGAATTAGAAACAGATGCCCCTCTGGTTTTTTTTGTTTTGAATTCATATCCGCCTGCTACTCCAGAGCCTCCAACTTTTACGACGAAACTTACTCCTGCTCCCAACTCTAAAAAATGACTTACCTCATAGGTGTCTGTGGTGGAGATAGATTGCGTCACAGAAGTTGTACGTGACTGTCCACTTCCCAATGTAAATGGGGCTTCAATAACAGGAGAAGTGGGGTCATTGATATTAGTGCTATCCTTTTTCAAGACTTGCTCCCAAATTTTTATCTGACTTTGGGCTTGATGCCTCATCTTTGGGGTATTTGACATGTTATTCATAATGGCACGGTTGAGGGAAATATCATTTAAAATATCATTTTTGGTATAATAAAAAGGAGTTGCCGAACCTGGTACTAATCCAAAAATAACGGACGAATCTCTTACAACTGAGACCGTGGGGGTGGTATTTATCGCAATAATTGGAAACATGCCATAAGCAATATCAGATGAATAACCAATATAAATAGAGCCTTCGTTGGCTCGAGCATTGCCAGGAACGGTTGAAATAGCATTTAAAACTGAAACACAATTTTGTTTGCCACTCGATTTCATAAGGGTTGAGCCTCCACCGCCACTTAGTGATGCCGTTACAGAAAATTCATAATTGACTGATACAAATAACCCTGCCGAGCCTGCAATACCTAAAGTAACGTCCAGTTTTCCGTTGTTCGTTTCGTCGGTCGTCAATGATTCACTCATACTACGGCAAGCTTCTTGGTTTGTCTGGAAAGTTACCGAACTCATATCCCCCGGAGGATTATGTAATATGAATTGTGGAATGGCGGGTTCTCTTATATACCCTTTAATTGCCACAGGATTTGCTTGTGAAGGTGTAATCATAGGACCTTCTACCACAAAAGGAATTACCACACTGTATTTATTATATCTTGGAACATTATAAAACTCGTCACGCTGCCAAAGACCAAATGTAAATACATACCAACTTTTGAACCGGCCCATATTGAACTTTAGTGATGTGGTGTAACTGACTACTTTCGTATTACCACCATTTTCGTAAGTTGTATTGGATAAAGATAATTGAGGATAGATTTGGTTGGGATAGTTGGTTATATCCTCTTGACCAGCATATGCCTGAATACTCTGGTCATCATTTCCACTCGTAGGTGGATATTGATAACCACCATTAGTATCAATGTAAGGGCTGATATAGTTTCCTGCTTGTAGTTTAAATGCAAACGTTAGATTGAATGCTTCGCCTGATTTTGCTTTAAGGTATTTTTCTTGTGGAGTGCTATTCAAAACTTCCTGAATCATTTGTTCTTGGGTAAGATAATTATAGTTTTCATCTTGCGTTCTGCCCAAGGGAATAATTTGAATCCCTGAACTGGCTACATTTCCATTGCTACCTGTTACATATATAGTATCAACAGGTAAAAACTCACCAGGTCTTACCAAGTTAGGAGGTAATTTAATGGGGATTTTTAGCTGTTGGGCAAAGGAAATTTGAAAAAACAGAATCGAAATTAATGTTAATGCTTTTGTATAATTTGCTTTCATGGCTAATGCTTTTTTAGATAATTTAATTGTTACTGAATGATTTTTAAGAAAGCCTCACTTTTTCGTCTTGAAAGAGTTATTTGTTCGTTGTTTTTAAGCAAAATCTTACCATAACTACCTGTTTGGGTCTTTCCTTCAAAATCTACCATAAAATCAAGATTGAAAATCGTTGAGCGATTGGGTCTGAAAAACTGAAAGTCTTTCAAACGTTTTTCGATTTTGCCGAGCGAAGTTGAGGACAGTATTTTACTACCATCTTTTAGATAGATAATCGTATAGTTGCTATCTGACTTGAGCATCAGAATACTTGACGATGGAATATTTTTTCGGCTGCCAAGATGAATGAGATTGTTAGTTTTCATGGGTATCTATAAAAAGTTCAAGCATTGTTGAAATGAAGTACGAGTAAATATGCTTATTCAAAAAAGCATTAAGGACGAACCGCCTTCAAAACTGTCCGAAGGGAACAGTTTATTTACCAGAAGATTTTGAGCATCTAATTACACCCACCAATGGCAGCACTGAAAACTGTACCGCCATCAGCTCTAAAACCTGCATTTAATTCTACGGATTTTGCTCTGTAATCGACTTTGACTGTGCCAGTTACTTTGTTGGTGGCAGTTATTTTGCCATTTACACTCGAAGCGGTTTTTAATGTAGTTCCAGTTGAGTAGTCGTCGGTAGGGCTTGTTAGATTTACCAAAGCGGCATTTGAGCCAGTATTTACGGTAATACTTGTTGAACTACTGCAACCGTATCCATTTGTTAAGGTAGCAGTGTATGTACCTGCGGAAGTTATGGTGAGTGAAGGAGTGATAGCTCCTCCTGGCGACCAAACGATTTGATTGACAGGCGAAGTGGCAGGCACTTGCCAAGTTGGATTATTCACAAACGTACCGTTATTGCCATTTCCAGAGGCGTCTGCGGTGGTAGTGCCTGTACCTTCATCAAATTTATAATAAGCAATCAATCCAGCACTATTAGTTGGCACTGTTTTATTCTTGTTATCAATAATTTCTTCATACGTTCTTGCCACATTCCAAATCCTGAGTTCGTCCATTGTGCCATTAAAATGATTGCACGCACAAAAGGTAGGCTGTTGTCTGCCAATGTTTAAAGGCTGATTGTCCTGTGAAATCGTCATGCTCGCTGCTCCGGAAGGTAAACCATTGATAAAGAAAAATATTGTATTTCCCGTGAGTACAATCGCTACATGAGTCCAAGTGTTTTGAGGTACAGGGTCATTTGAATATTTCCATGTTCCTGTACTTAGCTCATAAAATCCCATTTTATTTCCATTTCCGTTGGTGTTTAATGACCACAAATAGTTATAATTTCCTTTATCAAGAATGGTAACATTACTACCCGAATAATTGACCCAAGCCTCCATCGTAAAACTGGTGGTAAGATTCAGACTGGCACTATGCGGCACTGTAATGTACTGGCTATTAACTTTTGCAAAATTTAAAGCATTATTATTGCCCATGTTTGAATTGAGTGTAACAGACCCTCCACTACAAAAAGTAGTTGGTCCACTGGCGGTTATAGTAGGGGCGGTTGGTTTGGGATTGACCGTAACCCATACATCTACAAAGGCACTCGTTGTTAAGCCTTCACAACGTACTTTATAAAGACTGTTGGCGGTTAATACTGGCGTTACAAAAGGCGAACCCACAAATGGAATAGCTACGCCAAGGTAATCATACCAATTTACCGTTCCGACAGCACAAGTGGCTGATAATGAAGCCGTATTTCCGATACAAGTAGTTTGAGTGGTGGCAACAGTTGGATTAGAAATCACTTCAACATAACGCAAAACCGAAACAACATTGGAGGTTTGGGTAGTAACTGCCAAGTCGGGTCTATTGTCTCCGTCTAAATCTCCGATACATACAAAACGTGGTCCTGTGGCAGTCGTAAAATCAACTTTGGCTGCAAATGAGCCGGCATCAATGATACCACTTGTGGCGGTATTTCGATAAATAGACACCGTATTGGTTCCTAAGTTGACAGCCAATAAATCTAATTTTCCATCTCCATCAATATCAGCCAAGTTGGTTGCCGAGCAAGAAGTTCCGGTAGCGATGTCAAATTTAGCAGCGAAAGAATTGGCATCGATGGTGCCGCTTGTAGCCGTATTTCTAAGAATAGACATCGAATTACCAGTAAAATTAGCGACTGCAAGGTCGGCTTTATTATCACCGTCAATATCACCAATACTAAAACCAAATGGAAGTGCACCCGTATTAAAATCAACTTTGGCAGCAAATGAACTGGCATCAATGGTGCCGTTGGTGGCAGTATTCCGGAAAATCGAAACGGTGCTTAATCCGTTGTTATTGACAGCAATATCTAATTTTCCATCACCATCAAAATCTGCACTACCTATATAGGTCGAGTTATTGCCCGCCGTCAAAACGAAATCTACCTTTGCATTGAAAGAAATACTCCCGCTTGTCGAAGTATTTTTAAAAACTGACATATTAATGTTGGAATGAGCGATGGCCAAATCAGGTTTTCCATCACTATCAAAATCAGCGATGCAGACCGAGCGAGGCCCTGTATTGGTCGCAAAATCAACTTTTGCAGCAAAACTGATAAATCCGATTGATGAGGTATTGCGAAGGATAGAAATAGTATTACTGTTAAAATTGGTAACCACCAAATCGAGTTTCCCATCACCATCTACATCGCCTATAGCTATACCACGAGGGTTTGTACCTGTCGAAATATCAATTTTTGTTGCAAAAGAGCCGCTGTTGATAGTACCAGCAGTCGAAGTATTTCTGAGTATCGAAATATTACCTGCACTAAAATTTACCGTTACTATATCGGTTTTTCCATCTCCGTCCAAATCGCCCGTTGCCATATTCAATGATTCGGTATTTGCCCCAAAATCAACTTTGGTTTCAAAAGTACTGCTCGCAATGCTTCCACCTGTGAAGGTTACGTGGAATGGCTTTACTGTGTAGCCAAACAATCCGTTTGACGCATTCAGTACTGAAATCGGCTGATTGGTAGCTCCAACGGGTACTGTTACAGTCAAGCTTGTACTCGAAGCTACCGACACCGTGGCTTTGGTTGCTCCGAAATAGACTACGTTTTGGATGGCAGTCGAATTGAAGTTGGTGCCTGTGATAGTAACGGTTGAGCCAATTGGTCCGCTCATTGGTGAGAAGTATGCAATGTTTGGCCTCTGAGCTTGGATTTGTAGAGATAAAAGTATGAATAAGAAAAGGTAAATGATTATTTTCATGGCTTTTGAGTTGAGAATGTTTTTAAGAGAGTTCCTGATATATTTTATTTACTTCAGCTTTTGGAATAAAGCCGTTTTCCAATGCTAAAGGCATTAAAATATCGACGTATTTGCTAAAAACTTCAGCAGATTTCCAAACATCAGCTATTAAGATTTCACTTTCATTGACAGAGGCAAAATGATGTAATCTTTCATGAAGTAAGTGTTTTCCGGCATGGCTAAGGTCTTGTGCAAAAGCATCGTAGTGCAATGTTGAAGAACCTTTGAGGTGTACGATTACCAAGATTTTTTGCATCATCAGGTTTTGTTTTAGATAATCATGTAGCTGAAAATCTTGATGCAAAAGAGGGCAGGAAGTTGGTCTTGAAAAACAAATCAAGGATGAAGACTACTGAAAAGTGTCCGAAGGGGGTATATTTTTTACCGAATTAGTTTAATAGTTTTGAAAATAAAAATATATACTTACTTTTGCCGTTAGTAACGTAGGGCGATATTAAATGATTTGTTCATTCGGAAACTCAGATACAGAAAAAATTTGGAATGGTATAAGGGTCAAAAAGCTACCTTTAGAGATTCAAGAAATTGGAAGAAGAAAACTTAGAATGTTGAATAACTCCACAAATATCAACGATTTAAGGATTCCGCCTGCTAATAGACTTGAAAAGCTAAGTGGAAAAGCATCCGATTTTTATAGTATCCGAATAAATGACCAGTGGCGAATTGTTTTTAAATGGATAAATGGAAACGCCTTCGAGGTTGAGATAGTCGATTATCATTAAATCAGAATAGTATGGAAAAATTAAGAAATATTCATCCTGGCGAAATCCTTCAAGAAGAGTTTTTGATACCACTTTCAGTTTCTACATATCGATTATCGAAAGAAATTGATGTTCCGCAGACAAGGCTTTCTGAAATTATTAAAGGAAAGAGGAGAATCACAGCCGATACCGCAATTAGGCTAAGTAAATACTTTGGAAATTCCGCAAAATTTTGGCTTGGACTACAAGATGACTATGATTTAGAAGAAACGATGCTCGCGAATATTGAGGGTTTTGCAAATATACAAACCTTAGCGATTGCGTAACTCAAATCATATTTAGCCTACTCAGTAAATCTTTTCTTAGCTCTTTGCTGAGAGGTAGGATGGTTTTTTCAACCGTAATATGATTTTGTGCTACTTCGTTGATGTGTTTTATGTTAACGATGTAAGACCGATGAATACGTTGGA
>NZ_JBMLRC010000475.1:56532-75283 GCF_049241225.1 Emticicia sp. | reverse complement strand
GCTACTTCGTTGATGTGTTTTATGTTAACGATGTAAGACCGATGAATACGTTGGAATTGCTGAGGAGGCAATTTGTCTTCCATGTTTTTTAGGGTATTTACCAATAAATAAGTATTTCCTTTGGTATAAACCTGACAATAATTGCGGTCGGCTTCAAGGTAATAAATGTCTTCAATAATGATTTTGACCATTACTTCGTTGTGGCGAACAAAAATTCGGTCGTCTAAAACAAATTTTTCTACGTTTGATTGAGGCTCACTTTTTTCTGCGAGAATTTTCTCCCCTGCCAATTCGATGGCGTGTTTTAAATCTAACTTTTTGAAGGGTTTCGATAAAAACGCATAAGGATTAGTCGCCTTGGCTCGTGTAAAATGAGCTTCGTCGGTGTTAGCAGTCAGATAAATTATCGGAATTGAACCATATAGTTGCATTTGAGTTGCGGTTTCGATACCGTCCAGCTCGCCTTTCAAGTTGATATCCATCAATACCAAATCCGGTTTATCAGTTTTGATAGCATTGATGGCATCTTCACCGCGTGGGATAATTCCCAGAATTTCGTAACCAATATTCTCCAATTGCATCGCCAAATTGGCCGCAATAATCATTTCATCTTCAACAATCAGTATTTTTAAGGGAATTTGCATATTTTTTTGTTACTGGAAAACTGGTTATTGGTTACTGGGCAACTGGTTTAGTTTGGAATTGGTTGATTTATGACCATTAACCAATTTTCTAATAACCATTAACTAATTTCACGCTGCTAATTGTCTTTTAAAATCTATCGAAATAATTGTGCCTTCACGCACCTCTTGGGTTAGTTTTCCACCAATTTGACGAGTGAGCAAATCTACTAATTGCGTGCCAAAGCCAGTACCTTTTGCTTTTGTGTCCAGACTTTTTCCGATGCCATTATCGCTTATTTTCAGTGTCAGATTATTTTTATCAATATTTTCGAGGCTTAATTTAATTGTGCCTTTTTTACCATTCGGGAAGGCATATTTTAATGAGTTTGTCAAAAGTTCATTCACAATTAAACCCACAGGCACGGCGGTATCTACATCTAATTCAATTTCGTTCATGTCAATATTAACCTCAATTCGGTCAGTTTCGTTATAAGAATCAAGAATATTTTCACAAAGATTCTGGAAATAATTCTTCATCTCGATAAACGCCAAATGCTCGCTTTGATAGAGTTTTTGGTGCAAAATGCCCATGCTTTGCACACGATTTTGGCTTGCCAGCATGGCATCTTGTATTTCGGGGTCTTCGATTTTGGCTGATTGTAGTGCCAAAAGGCTCGAAACGACTTCTAAATTATTTTTTACCCGATGGTGGATTTCTTTGAGAAGCAATTCGTTTTCGGCATTTTTGGCGGTGAGCTGGTTAAGTGTAGTTTCGAGCGTGATATTCTGTGAATTTATTTTTTCTTTTTGTTCTTGCAAAACTGTGTTCGCTTTTTGTTTTTGGCGGTTATTGCGGTAAAGTATAAAAGCAGTCAGAAGGGCTGTGAATAGCAGACCAATGACTGTGTTGAATCGCAATTCGTTTTTGGCATAAACAGCCGCTAAATTTAGGTCTTCGATGCGTTGTTTTTCTTTGATTTCTAAAATTTTGACCTGTTTATTTTTCTCAATATTTGTTACGGTATCTTTAGCAGCCATCGAGAGTTTGAGGTAATCAAAAGCTTTTATTGGATTGTTTTTTTCAAAAATCTGCGAAAGCAAACCTGCCGAATTCATTACTACCAAATAGTTTCGTAGTTGTTTTGCTCCATCAAGAGCTTTTTCGGCATAAATTTTAGCTGAATCTGGCTTTGATTGTGCAAAATAGATTTGTGCGAGTTCGTTCTGAACTTCATTCGTAAAAAAGTCTAATCGGTCTTCTTCTGATTTTTCGATAATCTGTTTGCAATAGCTGATAGCCTCGTTGAAGTTTTTGAGTTTGCTATTGATGCGAGCGAGAACTAACTTTGGGTAGCCCTCTTGCATCGGGAAAAACTTTTTGGAGTAATTGAGCGTTTCTGTGGCGATAATCTTAGCAGAATCTAATTTATTTTCTCTTTCATATTCTTGTGAAAGCAAAAACATCGCACTCCATTGCGTAAAAGGGTCGGTTACTCGCATTTTTGGGTGAAAATATGATTTCCTTGCCCACTTCAATGCTTCTTTATCATCACCCAGTTTTTGGTAAAGTAAGCCCATCATATTGATGCCAAAAACCTCTCGAATAGGAGCGTGGGTTCTACTCAGTTCCATCTGTTTGTAAGCAGATTTAAAACCAATATCGAACGAAGAGGTAATGGCATAAGAGAAACACAGAGCTTCTAAGCATTCAATTTCTCCGATTGGAAACTTGGCTTTTTGGGCTAATGCTAAGCCTTTACTAGCAAAACTGATAGATTCTGTGGTGTTGCTGAGTGTAGTTGCTCGACTAATCCAATAAAATGCGTGTACTTTGGCTGTATCATTTGCACTACTATTGATTATATTCTTAAGGCTATCTAATGCTGATTTATTCAATGGGGCTGGCTGAGCAAAAACATAAACAACCGAAGACAAAGCTATAATAAAAAAGGGTATAAGTTTTTTCATAGGGAGCAGTTGTTGGTAAAGAGTTTTAGAAATCTGATTACCATTTTTAGTTTTTAGGGCTGTTCTTATGCAAATTAGGGAAAAACTTTATGAATAAAATAAAAAGCCCCTTTTAATCATAAAGACCAAAAGGGGACAGAATGTTTTGAAGGTATTCTTTATTAAAGGTTTTTCTTGAAAACGTCAACCAAGGCCCATAAATCAGCTTCAGTATTATAAACATTTTGTGAAACACGAATAGCAACGCCACGATTGGATACAAAGATTTTATTGGCTGAGAGTTGTTCGGTAAAGGCTTGATTATTAACTGATTCTGGTAAAGCGATACCCAATAAATGATTGGCTCGGTTAGCTGAATCTTCTACCCAACAGTCTAATTCTTGAAGCGTTTTTAATGGTTTTTCGATGATTTCGGCACAATAGTTTTGCATATTATTTACGCCCCAATTCAATATTTGAGTAAGCGAATCTTCAAGCATCGGCACTTGAATAAATTGCGTATGCTCTCCCATATTATAGCGTTGGGCTTTGGGTCTGTACGCACGTTCGTAGCGTATGAGTTGGGCAAAATTATCGCTTTCGGCACGGTGCATCCAAGATTCTTCAACGGGTACACCTTCATCAAAAAATTCTCCGAAATAGGCCATACCGATGCTATAAGGCCCCAAAAGCCATTTATAACCTGCACAGATAAGAGCATCTGGCCGAATTTTCTGAATATCAAAATCAAGCATCCCGACCGATTGCGTACCGTCAATGACCAATAAAGCACCTACTTCTTTACAGCGTTTCGAGACAGCTTCTAAATCAAATTTTACGCCGTAAATCCAATGGATATGTGGCATAACAACCATCGCAGTTTCGGTATTGATGCCTTCTAAAATTGCCTGATTCCACATTCCACCACGATTTTCGAGAGTATCGGGTTTGGCGATAGTTTTATATGCTAAATTATGTTTCTGACAAACACGGTCGAAGGCATAAACATTATTCGGAAATTCATCTTGAATCTGAATTATGTGTTTTTTAGCTGAAAGATTGGGTAAACGATGCACATTATTAGCAACAACGGCCATTCCGTAAGAAACCGAAGATATTACTGCAATTCGCTCATAATCAGGCTCATTGATAAGCTGAGCGAAAAGTTTTTGTACTTTCTGAGGTAAAGCAAAATGGTCGCTGCCTTTGATTAAATGTGTGTGTGAAGCTTTCAGCTGAATACCATCAATTCCACGTTCGACTGAACTTTTGAGGGTAGGAGAGTAGGCCGCACCATTGAGATATGTTACGCCTTCTTCAATAGAAAATAGATGCTTTTGGTTAGTTAATGACATTATATTTATAGAATAAATCGAACGTCCAGATTGGACGTTCCTACGATATTTAACCAAAAATTTAGTTTAATCATACCTTTCTGGCTTGTAGAGGTCGATTTCGATACTATTTTTATGATTGTCAATTATTTCTTGTACCAATTTTCCAGTGGCAGGAGCAAGGCTCAAACCCATCATGGCGTGGCCAGAGGCAATCACAAGATTTTTATATTTGTTTGTGCGACCAATATAAGGCAAACCATCAGGCGAACACGGACGCAAACCATACCAAACTTGTTCTTTTTGTGGTATATCTATCTGATAATCAGGGAAATAATTTGGCACGGCCTTAATGATTCCACGTACACGATTCATATTTATTTCGTCGTTCAGTCCACCAATTTCCATTGTTCCACCAAAACGAATCAAATTGTCTGACATTGGCGTTATGGCAACTCTCGCTTCCAATAAAATGGATGGAATGTTGAGTTTTTTGCCTTGATTCTGCTCATAGGTTACGCTATAACCCTTACCCGCTTGCATCGGGAGCCCAATATTGAGCATATCTGCCAAAAGCGGCGACCATGAGCCAGTAGCAATAATTAAATGTTGAATGTTGAATGTTGAATGTTGAATGCTTTCTCCGATTTTCTGCTTAGTTTTAATGCTTTTTATTTTCTCCTTTTCAAACTCAAAGCCTGTTACTTCGGTATTGTAGAGAAACTTTACACCTTGATTTTCGAGGTGTCTTTTTAGGTTTTTTACTAATTGGTTTGGATATAAATGAGCATCTCCTTCGTAGAAAATTGCTCCTGCAACATCTGGTTTTACATCTGGCTCAAATTCGTGTAATTCTTTGGTAGAAAGTACTTTAGTTTTCAAGCCAAGTTCGTTGGCTTGGTGGGCTACCTCAACTTCTTCTTCAAAACTGTGTTCGGTTTTACAAAGCATCATCAAGCCTTTTTCTTCAAATGCAAAATCGAAATCGGGCGTTTTAGCTAACTCTTGGTACAAGGCTTTGCTAAGCAAACTAATATCTCGAAGAGCGGGCATGGCTCGCTCGACTTGCTTTTTGTTGGCTGCTTGATAAAATTTCAATCCCCAAGAAAGTAAATCAAGATTGAGGCGAGGTTTTACGTAAAACGGACTTTCAGAATTAAACATCCATTTGATACCTTTCTCAATCATTCCCGGCACTGCCAACGGGATAAAATGGCTTGGCACAATCATACCAGCATTGCCCATTGAGCAACTATCATCGCCATTTGAGCGTTCGATAATCGTTACTTCGTATCCTTGTTTATTGAGGTAATATGCTGAAAATAAGCCAATTACTCCGCTGCCGATGATGGTAATGTCACCCCCAGCCCCTAAAGGGGAGTCTGTATTATATTTGTGGTCTTTTTTCATGTTTTTGAGAATGTATTAATCCCTCTTTAGGGGGTAGGGGTGTTTTAAATCACCTGAAACCCAAAAGCATAAGGGTCATCTTGGTCGTCGATAGTGATAGTATTATTTCCGTAAATTCTTGCCCAACCTTCAATGCTCGGGTAAATTGCATCTTTTTCCCCGACTTTTGTTGTGCCTTCAATTCTACCGATAAATTTACTGCCGATAATACTTTCGTGAATAAATTCATCGCCTTGTTTCAATAAGCCTTTGGCAGCCCATTGTGCCATTCGGGCTGAAGTTCCAGTACCACAAGGAGAGCGGTCAATGGCTTTATCTCCATAAAATACTGCATTTCGGGCAGTTGATGTTGGGTCAATTACCTTTCCTGTCCATTCAATATGACTTAAACCATTGATAGTTGGGTTTTCGGGGTGAATAAAAGTATGTTTCTCATTGATTCTTTCACGCAAAACTTTTGCCCAAGTAATGAGTTGGTCAGCTCGGTAATTTTCTAAACCCGCAAAGTTTTCTTGTACATCAACAATTGCATAGAAATTTCCGCCATAAGCTACATCAACTTTCAGCATTCCCAAATCTGGACATTCAACTTCGATATTTTCAGCCGCCAGAAATGAAGCAACATTGGTCAATTTGACCGATTTTACTTTATTCCCTTCTTGCTTATATTCAATCAAAACCAAACCAGCAGGAGCTTCCATTCGCACAAAACCTGGCTTTTTTGGCTGAATTAGACCATGTTCGATGGCAATTGTAATTGTCCCGATTGTTCCATGCCCGCACATAGGAAGGCAACCTGATGTTTCGATAAATAGCACCGCAACGTCGTTCTCGGGGTCGTGGGGTGGGTATAAAATACTACCCGACATCATGTCGTGTCCACGAGGCTCAAACATCAAACCTTTACGAATCCAGTCATATTCACGCAGAAAATGCTGGCGTTTTTCGGACATATTTTTACCCTCTAAATTTGGTCCTCCACCAGCTACCAAACGAACTGGATTGCCACATGTATGGGCATCTATGCAAAAGAACCCCCCAGCCCCTAAAGGGGAGCTTACATTTTCTATGCAAATGGGAGGAGTAGTGTTTTCTTTCATAATCATACAACGAGAATTTAATATCCCCCTTTAGGGGTTAGGGGTTATATCAGCGGTAAAACTGGTCTTGTGGCCAACGAATCGTTGATGATTTTTAAGATTCGCTCTCTTTCTTCTCCTGCCAAAGGTAAACGTGGTTCACGTACCCATTCGGTGCCGAGTCCAGTTGCCACTTGAGCAAGTTTGATATTTTGAATGAATTTGGTCGAAACATCTAAGTGCATCAACGGGAAGTGCCAACGATAAATCGCACGGGCTTCCTCGTAGCGGCCTTGTTTTACTAATTCATAAATTACAACGGTCTCACGTGGGAAGGCATCAACTAAGCCTGCGACCCAGCCATCAGCACCCATTACAAGGCTTTCGTAGGCCAAATCATCAACACCCGACATGATTTTGAATCGTCCGCCAAATTCGTTGATAATATCAGTCATATACCGAACATCCCCAGTTGATTCTTTCATGGCTTCAAAATGTGGGTTTGCTGCCAAATCATGGAACATCGGAATCGAAATAAAGTTTTTATAAGCCAACGGATTGTTATAAGCCAAAACTGGCAAGTCAGTCGAATCAGCTACACGATGTAAGTAGTGAAGAATCTCACGTTCATCGGCCGCATAACGCATCGGTGGCAATAACATAAAACCGTCAGCACCAGCTTGTTCGTAAGTTTTTGCGAGAGCTACAGCCTCACGAGTGATACATTCAGCAATACAAATCACCAATGGGACACGACCAGCTATGGTTTTCTTAGCAGAATCAAGCAAAGTTAATTTTTCATCATTAGTAAGCGTTCCGTTTTCGCCCAACGAGCCACAAATAATAATTCCATGCACTCCAGCTTCGATTTGTTTTTCGATGTTGAAGTTAAACATATCTAAATCAAGGCTTTCGTCTTGGAAAAAAGGAGTTGTTACGGCAGGATAAACGCCAGTCCACGATGGTTTCATATATTAATTATGAATGAGTGAATGATAGAATGAGTGAATGTTTTCTTTTGCAAAAGTAATATAGTCAATTTTAGAAAACTTATCTTAATTTCGCTAATAGTTGTACTAAATTATTCAAAAAATGAAATTGTATTTTAATATTGAGGTAAATTAGTATTTAATTTGTGCTGAAAATAAAAACCTCACCCAACCCTCTCCTCGAAGGAGAGGGCTTTCACTCCCTTCTCCTTCAAGGAGAAGGGTTGGGGATGAGGTGTTTACAAGAGATAAATGAAACCCCTTTTATTCCGAATTCCAAAAACTGAAACCGAGTCTTTCAGAGTGCAGGTCGATGATTTGCCATATTTTTATGATACGCTACATTTTCATCCTGAATGGCAAATTACGCTTATTCTTGAAAGTATGGGAACGCAATTTGTGGGTGATAATGTAGAGCGTTTTCAGCCTTTTGATGTGTATTTTCTGGGAAGTAATTTACCCCATGTTTTCCGAAATGATGCAGAATATTATGCCGAAAATCAGCGAGCGTACTCTGTTTCAGTCTATTTTCGGGGAGATTTATTGGGTGAAAACTTCTTCGATATTCCCGAAACTCAGCATTTGAAAGCATTACTCGCAGAAGCGTCGAGAGGAATCCGAATTAGAAATAATGAAGCAAATGCTCTCACGGATTTGATAAAGTCAATCGCCAATAAACAAGGTTTTGATAAATTATTGGCTTTTTTACAGATTCTCAACGAAATTGATATTTCGGCCAACAAAGAATTTCTATCAAGTATTACCTATCAATCTCCACAGAAAGAAGTTGATAATCAACGAATCAATGCAACGTTTGAGTTCTTAATGAAAAACTTCGAGCGAGAAATTTCATTGGAAGAGGTGGCCGAAATTGCCAATATGACGCCCAACGCTTTTTGTAGATTTTTTAAGCTTCGTACCCGAAAAACTTTTTCCGATTTCTTGAATGATATCCGAATCGGTCATGCTTGCCGAATGCTTCAAAACAATGAAAAAAGTGTGTTGGAAATCTGTTTTTCGAGCGGTTTTAATAATGTTTCAAATTTTAACCGACAATTTAAACGTCGTATGAAAATGTCGCCGAGTGCTTACTTGAAGCAGTTCTGATTATAATCTAATTTTCAAACCATCATAAGCCAGTCGAATATTAGGCGGGAGCTCTTTTTCGACTTCGCTATGTAAACCCATTTTATGGCTAATATGTGTAAAATAAGTCATTTCTGCATTCACTTTTTGGGCAACTTCAATGGCTTCATCAAGAGTGAAATGAGAGATATGTTTTTGGCGTTGTAAAGCTCCCAATACCAATACTTTTGAGCCATAAGCTTTCTCTAATTCTTGCTCAGAAATATAGTTTACATCGGTAATGTAGGTAAAATCTTTGATTCGGAAGCCTAAGACTGGCAAACGATGGTGCAGCACTTCGATAGGTGTGAAAGTTTCTTCTTGGATGGCGAATTCTTCATTACCAATTTCGTGCACATTAATCAATGGTACGCCAGGATATTTTTGTTCTTCAAAAGCGTAGGCAAATTCACGTTTGAGTTGAGCCAGCACTCTCGGATGCCCATAAAGGTCTAAGTGCTGAATGCCATGCAGATAATTGTAGGGGCGAATATCGTCCAGACCAGCCGTGTGGTCTTTGTGTTCGTGGGTGTAGATGATTCCGTCGATGCGAGGAATACGTTCACGGAGTGCTTGATGACGGAAATCAGGCCCCGTATCAATCACAAAACTTTTGTTTTCTACTTCAATCCAAACCGATACTCTGAGACGTTTATCTCGGTAATCCAGCGAATTACAAACTTCACACCCACACGTCAGTACCGGAATCCCGCCTGAAGTACCCGTTCCGAGAAAAGTTACTTGCATAATTTAATGAATGAGTGAATGATAGAATGAGTGAATGAAAAGTATCAAATAGATATTCTATCATTCACTCATTTACTCATTCAACATTAGATTTATTCCGTTAGTCCTTTTACTACCTCTACTAGTCTATCAAAATTAAGAGGTTTCATCAGTGCATCATTGAAACCTGCTTCTTTGAAATCAGTCTCTGAATAATTTTTTGCATTGCCTGTAATAGCTACAACAGGAAGATTTGCTTTCGATTTATCGCTCAATTCACGAATTGCCTTAACGCACTCCATTCCATCCATTATTGGCATGTTTATGTCGAGCAATAAGATATCAAAATCTTCTTTATCGAGCAATTGCATCACTTGTTCGCCATTCTTAACGGCAGTAATTTCAAAATTCTGGAATTCCAAAATCTTTTTGGCTAAGTTCTGAATCACTGAGCTGTCTTCGGCAATTAATACTCGTTTCATTGGATAATAATAAATGTTTTATAAAATGGTCTTATAAGAATTCAGTCGTAAATATAAGGAAAGATGATTTTCTACAAAATCAAATTTTGCATTATTTCAAAACTACATATAATTAGCATCAAAAACGATAAAAATTTTACAAAATTTCAGTTTTCATTTAAAATATTCATAAAATTTTGTGTGCTTTGTGCAAAAATTAAAATCTTATTGAATTGTTTAAATGTCGATGAATCGTACAATACCAACCGGAAAAAAAATATATTTTGCCTCTGACTTTCATTTAGGGGCTCCTTCTCCTTCCGAGAGCCTTAATCGTGAAAGAAGAATCGTTGATTGGCTGGAATCTATTCGCCATGATGCTGAAATTATATTTTTAGTGGGTGATTTGTTTGATTTTTGGTATGAATACAAGTACGTTGTACCGAAGGGATTTGTGCGTTTTTTTGGAAAATTGGCCGAATTATCAGACGCTGGCATCGAAATTATCGTTTTTTTGGGCAATCGCGATATGTGGATGACTGATTATTTTGAAACGGAACTCAATATTCGTACTATTCGCCGACCGCAAGTTTTTACATTTAATAATAAAACGTTTTATATGGGCCACGGTGATGGTCTTGGTGATGATGATTTTGGTTATAAAATTTTAAAAGTAATTTTTGAAGGGAGAATTCCAAGATTTTTGTTTGGAAGAGTTATGCATCCAAATCTGGGAATGTTGTTAGGACAACTCTGGACTAAAACCAGTTGGAAGAAAAAACTTAAACCAGAGGAGTTTTTGGGTGAAGAACGTGAACACTTAGTACAATATTCAAAGCAAATTGAAGCTAAAACTCACCATGATTTTTATGTTTTCGGCCACCGACATACAATGGCCGAAATGAATATCTCTGATACTGCTCGTTACGTAAACCTCGGTGATTGGATTTGGTATAACAGCTATGCGGTGTTTGATGGCGATAATATGCAACTACTAAGATACCAACCTAAGTAATCAGATAGAAAAACGTTAGTTTTTTTGTGGTATAATAATAATGAGTGCTCTACAGGGCTGTGAACTACTTATGCAATTGAGTTTAAGCAAAAACAGATGTTTTTTTCTCAATAAGTGAATTATTCAGAATATCAAGTTGCATGGCATCCCTGAAAGTCTTTAAACTAAAGGCTTGTTTGATGCTTTCAAGCTGAGCCAGATTGTGGCAATCTGAACCCAAAAAAGCCACTAATTTATTTTTGATTAGTAACTCGGCAAGAGCTTGGGCATGTTTAGAATAGTAGCCCACTAAAGAGCCAATATTTAATTGAAAAAGAACCCCACTGGATGCTAATCGACTGATTATCTCCATATCATTGATGTTTACGTAGCGTTCGGGGTGAGCCAATACGGGAGTATATCCTGCTTGTTTTATTCGAAGGCTAGCTTCAAGGATATAAGATGCTTTTGTGACAAACGAAGCTTCAAATAATAAATATTTTTTACTTCCTCCAAATGTTAGCACCTCTTTACGTTCTATGAGTCGAAAAAGTTCATCTTCTAGATAATATTCGGCAGCAGCTTCTAATTCTATCTCAATTTGTCTACGTTTTAAAACGCTTCTTAATACCTGTAGCGATTGTAAAATATCTTCGGAAGAGTTGTCATAATAACCCGTCATCACATGGGGGGTAGCAATAACCTTGCGATAACCCATTGCGTACATTTCTTTTAATATCCCTATACTCTGCTCGGTATCTTCAGGGCCATCATCTATTTGCGGTAATATGTGTGCATGTACATCGACAGTTAAACCAGAAACCTGAGTGTTGTTTGGCTCACTCAGAATCCCTTTTTTAAAGAATGATTCAAATATTGATGAAAGTTTATTTATTGGCATGGTAGGATTTAATAAAGGCAGCCTAAAAGCTAAACTGCTACAATAATTACCTGCCCCAAGACCATGCCAAATGCAACCATTTACACCATAAAAATATTAAGCGGTATCAATTGCTGACTGTAAGGTATTTTAAAAAAAAATATTTTGTAAATTGTGTGACTGGTACAGTTTATGTTGACAGCAATTCCTTGATTTTTTTTGAAAACTCATAGAAGGTAGGTAGCTCTAAATCTTTCTCCGAAACATTCGGATTTTTTATGCCCCAGTCAATATTTAAGTCAGGGTCATTCCAGATTATACCCCCCTCAGATGCCTTATTGTAATTGTTTGTACACTTATAGGAAAAAATTGAGTCTTCAAGTGCGGCAAATCCATGAGCAAAACCTTCTGGTATATAAACCATGTTTTGAAGTTTTGCATCTAAAATAAATTTTTCATATTTCCCGAAAGTAGGTGACTCCGGACGAATATCGACCGCTATATCAATGACTTTTCCTGTTATTACTCTAACGAGTTTGCCCTGTGCGAAGGGTTCATTTTGGAAATGAAGCCCACGCAGCACCCCAGCCGTAGAAAATGATTGATTATCTTGAACAAATTGATAAGGAATATCATTTTGAGCAAAAATATCTTGTCGGTAAGACTCGAAAAAATGTCCACGGGTATCGCCAAAGATTTTTGGGAAGATTTCGATTAGGCCTGCAATGCTTGTTTTTCTAAACTCCATTATAAGGTAACAATTTTAAAATAGCCAACTTTAATTTTCAATTAACTATTCAGATAATTAATTATTTTTAAAGTTAAAAACATACAAAAGTACGATTTACTAAATAAAATCATGTTATTTTTCTGATTAAATCGTATTAATTGTAGAAATTTGCCTCAAAAAAAATAGTAAAGAATGACAAAACAGCAGCTTTTCGAGCAAATCACAAAAAAAAACTCCTATTTGTGTGTGGGTCTTGATACCGACATAAAAAAAATACCGTCTCATCTCCTTAAAGAAAAAGACCCAATTTTTGAATTTAATCGTCAGATTATCGACGCAACCGCGGAGTATGCAGTTGCTTACAAACCCAACATTGCGTTTTACGAGGCATTGGGGGCAAAAGGCTGGGAAAGTTTACAACGCACAATTGAATATATACCACAAGAATGCTTTACGATTGCTGATGCCAAACGAGGTGATATTGGGAATACATCGGGGCTTTATGCTCGTACATTCTTTGATAAATCATCATCAGGACTGGATTTTGATTCGGTAACGGTTGCACCATATATGGGCAGCGATTCGGTTATGCCTTTCTTAGAATTTGAAGGAAAATGGGTGATTCTTTTAGCTCTTACTTCAAACGCAGGTGGCGATGATTTTCAGCAGTTATTAATAGGTCATAAACATTTATTTGAACAAGTAATTTTGACTTCTCAAAAATGGGCTGATTCAGAGCGAATGATGTATGTTGTGGGTGCGACAAAAGCAGATAAACTGCAAAAAATCAGAGAAGTAGCTCCCGAACATTTTTTACTCGTGCCAGGCGTCGGAGCTCAAGGTGGTAGTTTAGAAGAAGTATCGAAATATGGTATGAATAAGCAATGTGGCTTGTTGGTAAATTCTTCGAGAGCCATTATTTATGCTTCTTCTGGTGAAGATTTCGCTCAAGTTGCTGCCAAAGAAGCACAAACTATACAGCAAGAAATGGAGAAATATTTGCAGATGTATTTGTAGAACACCTTTTTCATTCTTACATTCTACATTCTTAATTCTTAATTGATTATGAACGAAGCATTTCTACACTATCTTTGGCAATTTCAGCAGTTTGATAAATCAAATTTGCAAACGATTTTGGGTGAAAAGGTTTCTGTACTAAAAACAGGTATTCTGAATACTGATGCTGGCCCCGATTTTACTAATGCTCGTCTTCAAATCAATGAAATTGAGTGGGTTGGGAATGTAGAAATTCATGTAAAATCTTCGGATTGGCAGCTTCATAAACACCAACATAACGAAGCCTACAATAATGTAATTCTGCATGTAGTTTGGGAAAATGATCAAACAATCATGCGGCAAAATGGTAGTTTGATTCCGACACTCGAATTGAAATCAATTACAGATATTCAGCTTCTTGATAAATATCAGTATTTGATTGATAGTCAGTCTGTTATTCCGTGTAAAGAGCATTTTACGGATGTGTCTGATTTATCGAAATTTGCCATTTTAGATAAAGTTTTGGCGAAGCGTTTGCAGCAAAAAGCTCAAGTTGTGGAGCAACTTTTAGAGAAAAATAACGGTGATTGGGAAGAAACGGCGTATCAGCTTTTAGCCCGAAACTTTGGTTTTAAACTCAATTCTGAAACATTTCTGCGGCTTGCTCAAAATCTACCATTAAAAGTCCTGCAAAAGCACCGAGATAATCTTACACAAATCGAAGCCATGCTATTCGGGCAAGCGGGTTTGATTGAGGAAATGGATGAATATTCTGAAAAACTAAGCCAAGAATATGATTTCTTTTCGGCGAAATTTTCTTTGAAACAAAACCAATTAAGTTCGCACGAATGGAAGTTTTTGCGTACTCGACCTGCCAATTTTCCAACTATTCGTATTGCACAATTGGCTAAGCTGATTACGCAACAACAGAGTTTCTTTTCGCTTTTTACCCAAACCAATTCGATAGAAGATTTACGAAATGCACTGAAAATTGAGCAGTCGACTTATTGGCAAGAGCATTATAATTTTGGGAAAGTTGCCAGTAAGAAATTGGTAGGTTTAGGGAAAGACTCAATCAATAATATTTTAATAAATACGGTCATTCCACTTTTGGCTTGTTATTCAGAAAAAACTGATAATCAGGAATTTATGGCAAGGTGCGTGAGTTTTTTGGAGGCATTGCCAGCCGAAGAAAATCACATAACAGAAATGTGGGGAGGATTAGGACTGACCATAAAGTCAGCTTTCGATTCGCAAGCGAGTATTGAACTTTACAATAATTTCTGCACACACAAACGCTGTTTGCAATGCAATGTTGGAATTGAGATTTTGAGAAGATAAGTAGTCCACGGTCAATAATCGACAAGTCCACAGAAAGTTAATGGGCTTATAAACAGCCTCTTAGCTATTTATAGAATTGTCGATTATATAAATCTTATTACTTAATGCAGAGTGTAGAATTAAAAACTTAATACTTATTCTTAATTCTACATTCTTAATTCTACATTTGTACTTGACTACGTACGATTTACCATCGAAATGCCCGATACCAACAAAATTAGGCCTAAAACGGCTGGAGCTATTTTTCTTGCACCTTTCACGGTCAAGCCCATCACGGTATCATCGGCCGACATAAATGCAATACAAGCAAACAACAATAATAATAGGCCCATTCCAGCTAAAATTCCGCCGAGCATTCTTTTAAATTTAGTTCCGTCATTCATTCCTTATCTTCGAGTTTAGGTGTTTTAAATTTTTATTTATTAAGAGAAAAATCCAGCTAATAGCATTTCAAATCTTTCTTCAATTTTCATTGGTAAATTTAATTCTAATAGTTTATAGTTGCTTTTCCAGTATCTGAAAGTGGAATAAACTCTCCTTTATTCATTTCAAAATGCTCAAACCAATTTTGAGTTCTTGGATTAAAAAGTGGTACTAATTCTCCACCAAACTCCAAAATAGTAGCAATATTTGAACCCTTTTTCCAATTACAAGGTGAACAGCAATATGCGAGGTTATTGAGTGTATTTGGTCCACCATGCTGCAAAGCTATGATATGTTCGATATGATACTCGTAAGAAGAAAGAAATTCAGGGACATGACAATATTCACAACGGTGATTAGCACGTTCGATGATTAACTTCTTTTTGGCACGAGAAATATAAATACTCATATCGACATATTGAGTTTTTGCATTGCTTTTGCTTTTGCCAAACGTACAATATGCTCAACTGTCATATATCGCTCCATTTCAGCATTTTCGTCAGCAGTCAAACCTACACTTGAATTTTTTTCTAATAGAATGTTCACTCGTTCTTGTGCTTTGGCCGAAACCTTGTATGCCAAAACTTTGCGAGGTGAAAGATTAGCTAAGAAAAAAGCTAATTCATCATATACCGAATTATATTCTAATACCATTGTCTTAATGTTTGATTGCTATCTGAGAAATATTATTCTTCAATGCTCAATAATGGTCTTATTTCTTCTATACTTTTTACGGGTTTCAAGTTCAGTTTTTCACCTTCTTTCAATACATAGTCTAAAGATGGCTCAAATTCGTTTGGGATAATTCCTTCTAAAACTGCTTCTCGTAAGGCCAGTTTTATAGTTCCAACTTCTTTCGAGGGCTTCAAATCAAAAACTTCCATGATTATCTCACCCGTGATTACTGGCTGAAAATTACGAAGTTTATCTTTTTCTTCCAACTCTACTAGCATTTCTTCTACTTTATCAAAGTTGGCGAGGTATTTTCTTACTTTATTTGGGTCTTTTGAAGTAATATCGGCTCGGCACAAAATCATCAAATATTCCAAATCTTCGCCTGCCTCAAACAATAGCCTACGTAATGCCGAATCGGTGATGCTCTCTTTGGCCAGTGCAATTGGGCGAAGGTGTAAGCGTACCAGTTTTTTCACCATTCGCATTTTACCATCAAGCGGCAATTTTAGCTTTCGGAAAATAGTTGGAGTCATTTTACCACCTAACTCCTCGTGTCCGTGAAACGACCAGCCAATTTTCGGGTGAAAACGTTTGGTTGCTGGCTTAGCAATATCATGCAAGATTGCGGCCCAACGTAACCATAGGTCATTCGACTTAACGGCCACATTATCAAGCACTTGTAGCGTATGATAAAAATTGTCTTTATGGCCTTTTCCATCTTGGGTTTCTACACCTTGAAGCTCACAAAACTCTGGAAAAATGATTTGCAGTAAACCCGTATAAAACAATAGTTTGAAACCATAAGAAGGCGTTTTCGACAGCACTATTTTATTCAGCTCATCAGTAATGCGTTCTTGTGAAACAATGCTGATGCGGTCTTTCATGGCCGCAATGGCATCGAAAGTTTTTCCGTCGATATCGAAGCCAAGTTGTGAAGCAAACCTCACGGCACGCATCATGCGGAGTGGGTCGTCGGAAAATGTAATTTCTGGTTCGAGAGGTGTGCGAATCAACTTACGTTTAATATCTTCCACTCCACCGAATGGGTCGATTAGCTCACCGTAGTTTTTTATATTTAATGAAATTCCAAGAGCATTTATCGTAAAATCTCGACGATTTTGGTCATCTTCGAGTGTACCGTCTTCGACCAAAGGCTTGCGAGAATCGTGGCGATAAGATTCTCTTCTTGCCCCAACAAATTCAATTTCTATATCTCCCGATTTGATTTGTGCTGTCCCGAAATTCTTGAAGAAACTGACATAAACATTAGCGGTAGCATCATTTTTTTCGAGGTTTTTGGCAACTTTTTCCGCCAATTCAATGCCACTTCCCACACAAACAACGTCAATATCTTTGTTTGGGCGATTCAATATAAGGTCACGAACGTATCCGCCAATTACATAAGCATCGACATTTATTTCGGCTGCCGAACGTGCAATTAGTTCAAAAATGGGTTCGTTTTGTAAGTTTTCTTTAAAATTCATTTAGTCGATGGTCAATAGACGACAGTCGATAGTTTTTGTAAACTGTTCTATAAAAATACAAAGGTACAAAGGATTGAAGACCTAAACAATTTCGGTAAGAATATTACAGAAAAACTACGAAAACTAATGCAAAAAATGTAATTTTGAAACGAATATGATAAGTCAATGAATAAACTCACTGGCCATCAGAACAAAGAATAATACTATAAAAACAAAACGATTTGAATCGTTTTATAACAAAAATCCTTTGTTCTATTAAACGGCGATTTCAATCGCTGTTTTCATCGAAAACAAAAACTCAAAACATGACTCCAAATATTCCAGAAACTAACCAAACTCGTATCGTAATTGTCGGTGCTGGTTTTGGTGGTTTGGCTCTCGCTCAAAAACTCGCCAAGCATGATGTGCAGATTGTATTGATTGATAAAAATAACTATCATCAATTTCAGCCACTTTTTTACCAGGTTGCCATGGCTGGACTTGAGCCAAGTTCGATTTCGTTTCCGCTTCGTAAGATTTTTCAAAGAAAGAAAAATGTACACATTCGCATTACAAAAGTGCTGAAAGTGAATACCGAACTGCAAACTTTAGAAACCGAATTAGGCGAACTCAGCTACGATTATCTGGTGATGGCTATGGGGGCGGATACTAATTTTTTTGGTATGGAAAATATTATCAAAAATGCCATGCCGATGAAGTCAGTTTCGGAAGCTATCTATCTGAGAAACAAGGTTTTACAAAATTTAGAAGATGCTCTTACGGCCACGGATGCTGATGCTCGTGAAGGTTTGATGAACATGGTGGTGGTTGGAACTGGACCAACGGGAGTGGAGGTTTCGGGAACTTTGGCTGAAATGAAGCGTCTGATTTTGCCAAAAGACTATCCCGAACTAGATTTCAATCAGATGAAAATCTATTTGTTTGGTTCGTCGCCAGAGGTATTGGAAGTAATGTCAGATGAGGCCTCGGTGAAAAGTAAAGAATATCTCGAAAGGTTGGGTGTAATTGTGCGAAACGGTGTAAGAATTACGGATTTTGATGGCAAATACGCTTACACGCAAGAGGGCGAAAAAATCAGAACCAATAATGTAGTTTGGGCGGCAGGAATCAAAGGCAATTCGATTGAAGGTTTCCCGAAAGAAGTTTACGGCGGTGGTAACAGGTTGAAAGTCAATGCTTTTAATCAAGTAGATGGTTTGCCAAATGTTTTTGCTGTGGGTGATATCGCTTTGATGAATGGCGACCCAAAATTCCCGAATGGACACCCGCAAGTGGCACAACCTGCCATTCAGCAAGGTGAATTATTGGCAAAAAATCTCTTGAAAATTATGAGAAAAGAAGAGCCAGTGGGTTTTGAATATAAAGATTTAGGCTCGATGGCTACCGTTGGAAGGCATTTAGCGGTAGTTGATTTACCTTTCTGGAAATTTCAAGGGGCTTTTGCGTGGTATGTTTGGATGTTTGTGCATTTAATGGCCATCTTGGGCGTAAAAAACAAAGTAATGGTATTTATCAACTGGCTTTGGAATTATGT
>NZ_JBMLRC010000475.1:54832-56432 GCF_049241225.1 Emticicia sp. | reverse complement strand
TCTTGGGCGTAAAAAACAAAGTAATGGTATTTATCAACTGGCTTTGGAATTATGTCACTTACGACCAATCGTTGCGATTGATTATTAAGCCGAAGGTAAAGCAGTGATGTAGGGCAAGTTTCAAAATTGCCTTTTTTGTTAGTGTTTATACAATTTGTGTTTCTATGAATAAAGTTCTAAATTATGGCAGTTGACCAAACGCCCAAAAACGAACTTCCTCCAAAATATTATCTCGAATATTTTAATTACGTACTTGATTTTGTGCAGGAAAAGTACCGCCATATCTTGAATGAGGGTGAATGGCGTTTCTTGCGAAAATACTATTGTTTGAGTGAAGATGCTCAATGTTTGTTTATCCGTTTTGCTAATCGCAGAGGCTTATTTTTTAGAGTTAATAAGCTGTCATACAGTGAATTAGCGGATATTCCCGCATTGCTCAACGAATTGCTGGAACGAGAATTTATAGAAAACCTCAACTCCGAAAAACACCAAACGTTTAGCAAAGAAATGCTCAACGTTTTGAACACAAAAGAGCTTGTAGAGCAATTTTCTAAATTGCTCATCGAGAAAAAAACAACCTATAAAAAACTTAAAAAAGAGGAACTCGTCGAAGTAATTTTACATGATTTTGAGCTTAACCAAATTGTCGAAACGCTTAATAATTTCGAGCCAATCATAAAAGTCTGCTTTGAGTACGAAGTAACCTTCATGAAGTTTTTGTTTTTCGGAAATCGTTATCTCGACATGACCGAGTTTGTGATGCGTGATATGGGTTTAGTACAATTTGAAAACCACGATGATGATAAACTTGTAGCACGATTTTCGACCCGAAAAGATGCCGAAGACAAATGGCTCATTACTGACCAAAACGATTTGTTTTCGCAACTAAAAGATACAGCTCCCGCACTTGATGTGTTTGATTGGTTTATGAATTTTGCCGATTCGGTAAATGATTTGAGCGAAGTGGCTAAACCATCCTACGAGCGTCTGATTATAAAAGTGGCTACTTTCTTAGAAAAAAGTAAACTTTTAGATGAAGCTTTGTTGGTTTACCGACTTACCGAGCAAGTACCTTCGAGAGAGCGACAAGTGCGAACACTTCAAAAATTGAATCATATCGATGAAGCATTTTCGTTGTGCCAACAAATGATTGAATACCCCAAAAATGCCGATGAGAAATTCTATGCGATTGATTTTTTGAATAAACTCAATACCAAAAAGCGAACTAAGAAAAGTACAACTTCTTGGCTGCATCAAGCTGAATCAATTACTGTATCGGTTGATTTTCGTCATCAAGTAGAAATGGGCGTGGTTGATTATTATCACCAAGAAGGAAAACTGGCCGTTTTCTCAGAAAACCATCTTTGGCGAGCCATTTTTGGCTTAGTTTTTTGGGATATTGTCTTTGACCCAAGTTTGGTGGCTTTTCATCATCCGTTTCAAAGGCGTCCTTCTGATTTGTATTTGCCCGATTTCTACGAAAAACGTAAAGATTTAATCATTAGTCACTTAGAAACTTTTGCTGATGTGCAAGATTTGCTCGTATATATGGGCGAGCGTTACGAATCGAAGTTTGGCATTGCCAATCCGTTTGTGGTTT
>NZ_JBMLRC010000475.1:40866-54732 GCF_049241225.1 Emticicia sp. | reverse complement strand
TATATGGGCGAGCGTTACGAATCGAAGTTTGGCATTGCCAATCCGTTTGTGGTTTGGTTGGAGGAAATCTGGTTAATCGTGAGAAAAGCAGTTGAGCTAATAGAATTTGAAGCGATGAAGAAAATTCTGCACGAAATGTCGAAAAACTTGGTCGAGCATTTGCGTGGTTTTCCTGACCTTTTCATGTGGGATGATATTGCTGGAGAATATTGTTTTGTTGAAGTAAAATCACCAACTGATAATTTATCGAACCAACAGTTGTCTTGGCTACAATATTTTCAAGAAATTGGGGTAAATGCCAAGGTTTTGAGGGTTTATTGGAAGGAAAACGATATCATTGAAGTAGAAAAGGAGTAACCATCGACATAGGAAAAAAACGCAAATGATAAAAAATCACTTGCGTTTCTTAAATTATAGTTCACAATAATTGTTGTTTTGGAATTCAACAGTTTTATACTTTTTGGGGTACGATATAATCTCAATAGCAATTGTTAGTAATTTTAAAAAAACTTTGATGGCAAGAAAACAGGTATGTAGTGCTCGGCTAAATCTACTGTTTGTTTCTGTTTAATCAACTGTACTTTCTTAGCTGCTCTTTTCTTGGTTTTAAATGTCCCAAAACCTTTAAAGGTAACTTTATTTCCGTTGGTTATTTCCTGCTTTATTACATCAAATAGTGTATCGGTAATTGCAGAAACTTCGTTTAAGTTTAATTTGCTTTTACGACTAATTTCTTGGTTTAGGTCTGCTTTTGTCATGGGTTGTTTATTATATTTTCAGCAATTGTTGATAGACATTACAGAGTTTCAGTGTTTTTTTGTTTTTTTGTATCCATAACTGATACGTCTTATAAATCAAAATTAAGCCTACCTAATTGCTATCACAAGTAAAAAAAATGAGAGTTTATTAAATGCCCTGTTTTGTAGATGAAAGTCTATAAATCGTAAATAAAAATATCGACCGTTACAACCTACTTTTGCAATGAAAATAAATACCTTGATTATTGATGATAATTTAGATTGGCAAAAGATTATCAGTAAGCTCGTACAACTCAATCCATTACTTAATTTAGTCGGCGTGTGTGATTCGGCAATGCAAGCTTATGCGAAGTTAGTTGAGGGAGATATAGACTTACTAATCTGTGATATTGAAATGCCCGATATGTCGGGACTTCAATTAGTGAAGAGTCTTCGTTCGGCTCCATTAGTTATTTTTGTAACCGCTCATCGAGATTATGCCTTGGACTGTTACGAAGTTTCACCCGTTGATTTTCTTTTAAAGCCCATCGACCTCGAACGTTTCCTACAAAGCATCGAAAAAGTTAGATTAAAGTATACAAATCAGCCAGATAACTTAGAAGTAGAGCCTTATTTCTTTGTTAGAGAAAATTTGAATTATGTTCAGATACTTTATAAAGATGTACTGTATATGAAAGCACAAGAGAATTTTCTGCTGATAGTGACCACCACACAAAATTACCTGCCGATACTTTCTATTACGAAGATGGAAGAACAACTCAAAGGCGACAAGTTTTTGCGAGTACATCGCTCATTTATCGTCAATCGTTCGGCCATTAGTGTTATCGGTAAAAATGATATTTTACTGTCAAACGGGCAATCTATTCCGATTGGGGAGCAATACCGAACGCAAATCAATCGTAAACACATTGAAGGAAATTTAGTTAGTAGGAATACCTAATCTATGCAAAATACCTTTTATTACCTTCGATGCCAAACATTATTTAAGCTGTGCATGCTGTTTAGTTTTCTGGCTAAAACAACATTATATGCACAAGATGTAGCTTCGCTTAAAGAAGAATTGAAATCGGCAAAAGCCGACTCGGTTAAGTGTAGGCTTTTGTATAGTTTAGGAAATGCTTACGAGCGTACACATACTGATTCTTCTTTTATTTTTTTTACTCAATCTTTAGACATCGCGAATCGTACTAATAATAAAAGGTACATAGCACGCACCATGTATAAGATGGGATACATGAATATGTATTATATAAAAGATGAAACCAAGGCATTAGAGTGGTTTAATAGAAGTATTTCAGTGGCCAAACTCATCAACGATTACTATTCCATGACGAGATGCTATCAAATCATGGGAATAATTTCCCTTCATCAAGGTATTGGAAGCCCAACCGAGCTTCTTTTTAAAGCCATAGAATTCGCCAAAAAAGATAGCGACTGGCGAAGCCTGAACGATGGTTATGCAATTCTTAGTAATTATTTCAACACCGTTCACAAATACGACGAAGCCCGAAAGTTTGCGGAATTGGCCATGCAAGTAAGCGAAAAGCATGATATAGATGAATGGTTTGATGATGCCTTGGAATACTGTGAGTTTTTGCTGATGCAAGGTAAAAAAGAACAAATCATGGTATATGCAAGAAAACTTGAAGCTGCAAAACCAAAATTAAAAAAAACGAAAGGAGAATTTGTTTACCTCAATAATATCGGACGATTAGCTAAATTTCAAAAAAGATACGATGAGGCTGAAAAGTTTTTTTTAGAGAGTTTGAATAATGAGAGAAAAAGTAGCAAAGTAGATACCTTTCATCTGTATTTTATCTTTAAAAATTTAGAGAGTTTATACGTAGAGCAAAATTCATATAAAAAAGCCTATGAAACGGGCAAAAAACTGACAGAAGTTTTGCTTTGGCTGAAAGAGAAGCGTCAGACACAGAACAGCAGATTAGAAATGACCAAGCTAAAAGCAAATTTTGATTTGGAAAAAAAAGAAGTAGAGATTCAACTTTTGGAAACCAAACAAAAACAGCAGCGAGTATTACTAATCGTTATCGCCGTTACGGCATTGGTGCTTATTTCGCTTATGATTTTTTTACAGCGAAACAGACGTAAGATTCAGGAACAAAAAGATGCCTTGAGCGATTTGAACACAACAAAAGATAAACTTTTTGCCATACTATCGCATGATTTGCGTTCGCCCGTGGCCAGTCTGAAAAACTACATGATGCTTATCAATTGGGGGGCATTGACTCAGAATGAATTTGCAGAATCAACCAGTCGCCTAAATACACAACTGAGTAACGTCGGGAATATTTTAGATAATGTTTTGAATTGGTCGATTTCGCAAATGGAAGGAATAAAACCAAAGCCCGAAAAAATCAATGTATCTGAGATTATCGAAGAAAAAATATCAATGCTACAATTCGTTCAAGAAGCTAAGCAAATCAGTATTTCGAACCACGTATCCCCGATTACGGAGGTGACATTTGATAAAAATCATTTCCGTATTATTATTAGAAATTTACTGCAAAATGCCTTGAAATTTACGAATACTGGCGGAAATATTAGTTTTGATTTGACCAAAGAAGCTGATAGCGTAAGTCTCTCAATTACTGATGATGGAGTTGGAATAGCCCAAGAAAATTTAGCAACGATTTTCAAATTAGGTAAAAACAATACTACTTTAGGAACTTCCAATGAGTCAGGAACGGGGTTGGGGCTGGCATTAGTAAAAGAATTAGTAGAACTAAACTCAGGAAAAATAAGTGTAAAGAGCGAACTCGGCAAAGGCACCACATTCATGATAAGGTGTTTAATCAACTAAAACGCTACAATTCTATGCGTTCGGAAATTTTACAAATATCATACGCAACTTTCTGAATATTCATAAATTGTTCGATAATAAGCATATAAACTTCGTCGGTTTCTTCCGATGCTTCACCGTGAATTTTTGAAAGTTGAATATTTTCTTTTACAACAAAATCGCTTCTTTCTATAATTTTAATTGCTTCCTTTATCAGTATTTCAGTGTTTTGGGTAATGCCTCTGAGTTTTTCAAAATTTGGGAGTGTTTCAAAATGCTCTCTCGAATACAAAGCCAACGTAGCCACATACGAAGAAAGCAAATGATTGAGTATCGAAAATTTATGTACTTCCTTGATACTCAGTTGTTTATTCTTTGGCTCAGAGAACATCCGTTGCAGCCCAGAAGCTAAATTGGCACTTCGCACAAAAACTTCTTTACGAACAATCTTATAAGGCACACGCTGGTATTTTTCACCAAAGTACATCTGCGAAACCTGATGATAATAAGCCAAATTAGCTTCGAGCATTTCGATGAGTGTATTTTTAAGTTTTTTATGCTCCCAATGTGGTAGCAAAACATAACTACCCACAAACGCAAGCCCACCACCAATTGCTGTATCATAAACTCGCTCTATGAGCAAGGCCCGGCTTCCCATGCCGAGAAATTCGAATAAAATCAAGATAAATGGTGTCATGAAAACTACGCTCACGAGATAGGTTTTTCGTTGAAAGCTGTAAGTTCCGAGCATACAAATCAATAAAATACCGAAAAGCCAGTATTTATCCGTTACGTAATTTAAGATAAACATCCCGATTAAAGCTCCACCGATTGTACCAAAAAGCCTATCCAGATTTCGTTCTTTTGTGAGGCTGTAGGCGGGTTTCATAATCACCATGATGGTCAGTAAAATCCAATTGCTGTGCAAAAGCTGCGTTGATTGGGCAATGATAAAACCCACGAGCATCATTCCTGACACCCGAAGGGCGTGTCGGAAGTTTTCTGATTTCAGATTAAGATTATCTAAAAACGTATCTAAATCATATACTTGGCTGGTGGTAAAGGCGGTGGTCTGAACATCGTTTCTTTGTAGTTTTTTCTGCTCTTTTGCCTTAAAATAGCCATTTATCTTCTTGATTCGATTAAAGATATTCTCAATATTGACCTCAATATTTTTTAAAGATTGCATCCCAATTGCTGAGATTGTATCATCCGTTGTATCAATGGCATCAACTTTTGTTTTTAGGGTTTGTAGTTTGCGTGGTAAAAGCAAATTGATTTGTGGTTTACTGCCATCTTTCAAAGACTCGCTAATTTCGTCGATTTGCTCAGATAAAAGATTGAGTGTCTGCTCAAAATCAATCAAGATACCCGTATGGTCAAACTGTTTGTGGAGTTTTTGGTAATTATAAAAAGTAGACATGATTTGCTCATACAAATCTACCATATCCACAAAGATAACCAGTAAAAGTCTGCCTTCTTGCGAGTTTTCCTGCACAATTTTAGGGTTTTTGAAGAGTTGTTCTCTTACGGCATCCAGTTTTTCGTTGACCGTTATTTGGGCCTCAATGAGTTTTTTATAGTTTTCATCATAATCCATCCCTTCTTTATAAAATTCTGCCTTTATACGCATAAACATAGCCACTTCAGAGATAGACTCGGCCAGCGATAGTCTGGCAAGTCGATAAGGCATAATTTGATAGATTGATAGACTTAGCAAAGCATACCAAGCACCACCCATAAAAATATAGAGTGAATAAAATAAGATTTCGTTGATTGGACGTACATCATCAATACCAATAATCATCACTAATAATGCCGCTACCCCCATAGAAGCTGCTCGTGGGCCATAAACATAAAGCATTGAGCATAAGAAACTTAGGGCTACAACAAATGCTCCGAGTGTATAGACCGAAAACCCAACGAGGCTTGTAAGAAGTGAGATGAGTGTTACTAAACCTATGGTTAGAAACATACCATTTCGACGATGGGTAATTGGTCCGGGAGCATCGGCTATACTTGCACAAACTGCACCTAAAGAAAACGTTATGCCGATTTGGAGTAAGTCAAATTGGGCAAGAATTAAACTTGGTAGCACAACGCCAAAGGTTATCCGAAGACCATCACCAAAATACTGGCTTAGAACAAAGCCTTTGACTTCGTTGGGAATTTTTTTTGGTGAAATATTGATTTCCATGCTAAAAATTGGGTGTTGTTTTTCTATTCGATTAATAATTGAGCCAATCAGGCTGCTGAAATTATTAAATCCAATCAAACAAAAACGCTTAAATTGCGAATAAAACTGCAAAATAATGGCAGAAAACCGCAAAAAGAACAAATAAATGCCAAATAAAGTGATTATACGGAATCTTTTGATTTTGATAAAAAATCGTACCAATCAGATATAAAATTCCGCCCGTGGCTAATAAATAAATTGATTTACTGGGCATTAAGTTCCAAAAACTTGAACCTAAAAAAAACACTAAACAGCCAATAAAAATATAAATCAGTGTAGAAAGTAATCGGAATTGGCCAGTAAAAAAGATTTTCTTTACGACACCAAAGCCAATCAAAGTCCATTGAATACCAAGAAACCACTGAGCAGTTTGGGTCGGGGTATATAGAATCACAAACGGAATGTAAGTGCCACCAATAAGAAAGAAAATGCTGATATGGTCGAAGATTCTGAGGGTTTTCTTGACAAGTGGATTAGCAAAAGCATGATAGAGGGTAGAAAAAGTAAACATCAGCAAAATGGTAAAGCAATAAAATGCCACACCGAAAGTTAGCGTCGGATTTTGGGTTTCGATGGTCGAAGCAATCAAAACAGGAGAAGCTATAAGCGTCAGTAAAATGCCAAAGCCGTGCGAAAGTGCATTGGCCATTTCGGTTTTTATTTCTGATGGAGTATTCATAAATCGTATCAATTCTTTTAATAATTACTTCCAGCACCACCACCACCAAAATCACCTTTGCCAAAATCAGTTTTACCGGGATGCTGGGGCTGTTGCATGGCATGATTGACAATAAATGCTTCTAAGTTTTTATATTCGTTGGTGCCAGTTGCTTCTGAGGTTAGTCCCATTTTGGGAGTTTTTAGTGCACGAATGGCCCAGATGCAGAGTCCAACCAAGAAGAGACCAGCCACAGTCAAAGCCCATTCGAGTGGCAAAACCGAAAAGTATTGTCGATAAGTAAAAATAGAGAAAGCCGTTGCCCCAATACCAACCAGCAAAAATTTGCGGTTATGCTTTCGCAGTCCATAAATGACATAAAAAAGCGGAATAATGGTGCTGAATATATAAAACAATGGGGCAAAGTCAATCTGAATAGATTTTTCTAAATTATTTAAAAAAGCATTTCCTTCTCTGACTATCAGATAGTTACCGCCAAAATAGAATGTAGCCAAAGCTAAAATTTCGGTAATATCCTGCGGCTCAGAGTAGTAATGATTGCTCTCTTTTTTCTTCCAAAGTTTCATTAAAAAGAATGAAATGGCGGAAACAAGCATAATTACGAAAGGAATGATAACCTTGCCGATTGGGTATTGAGTAACCAAAAGAAACCAAAAAGCAATCCAAGTAAGATAGGCCACGAAGGATACGATTGGGTCGGCATATCGAAATATAGCAGGAATAAGTATCAAGAGGGCAATGATGCAGTAAATCCAACTTGGTAAATCGAAATCGGTAAATCCGATAATGGCACTAAAAGTAGCACTGAGTAGGGCATACAATAAAGCATTATCTACCCCCGAGCGATAAAAGTTGTTTTTTTTGATGAAATATTCAAGGAAATAGAGAAAAACGAAAGCATAAATCAGACTTATGAGTGCAAATCCATAACGTGATTCTGACAAAAACTCAAACAGAAAGAGCGAAACAAACCCTAAACCCGCCGATGCCACAATACATGTAAATAGAAATAATCCTATTTTTATAAAGGCATTTGATTGATGGAAACCCACAGGAAAAGCTTGGTAAGCAGCTTGTTTTTGCTCATCGGTTATTAGTTTTCTGAAAAAATAATCATCAATCTTTTCTCGATTATTGATGTTTTCAACCCACGTTTCGTTATATGCTCTTTTCATTTTTTTAGCCCTACAATTTCTTTGATTTTAATTAAAAACAGTACAACTCCAGCCCCCGAAAGCATAAAATAAAGCATATACATAAACGGGTCGAGGTTATTGGGGAGGATTTCGAATATCACATAAGTAAAACCGATATATCCATAAATTACGCCCATCAGTAGAAACAAATAAGAGTGTTTAATACGGGCATATTTTATACTCAGATAGGCCAAAATAGCAATAATAGAACCATATATTAATTTAAATTCCAGTGCAAAAAGCCCTGATAAAGCCGCAATAAAAGTCAGATTACCACCGAATACAAAGTAGGTAAAACTAAAGTGCTTCTTTAAATTTTTTTGAATGGAAACCCAGCCAACAGTTATCAAAAACAACCCCAATAAAATAGCCGTGATGACCATATCTTGACTATTAAAATCGTTGTTTTTGAGCAAGCGAAGTGGCGTAATACTTATTCCAATCCAAGATGCTAATGCAGTAATGGCCATCGATAAAACCCCTCGGTGGTCGAAGTAATAAGCACAGAAAAAGAATAAAACAGCAGGTAAGAATGCCGCAAGGCCGTAGCGAGTGCCAAAAAAGCTATATTGATATTGTAAGTATCCTTCGAGTGTCAGAAATGCCAAACACCCACCCAAAAGAGCAAAGTCGTCAAGGTTGGTTGTTTCTTCTAACTCTTCCCACGAAAAAGGTTTTCTATGACTAAAGGCATAATAAAAACACCCAACACAAACTAATCCAACGAGCCCAATCAGAATGTTGTGACCGATGGTATCAATGTTTTCGTAGATAACAAAACCCAAACCTGTACTCAAAAGCATGATTCCGAGATAAAGCAGTAATCTTAATTCCCAGTGAATAGAAAAAGATTGATTTGAGTCCGAAGTTTTTATTTGAGCGGCTTGGGCGTCAGAAATAATATTTTTTTCGGTGAGGGTTTCGAGTAAAGATTGTCTTGGCATTGACTTTTGCAACTTTTTTGATAAAAGTAGTGAATGTTTTCCATTTGCAAAATGCCAACTGCTTTTATTGCTCTAATTTGTCTGTAGTGAAATAGCGTTTAATAAGTTGATTGATGAAGTGATTTGCAATACTCAACCGTAACTCGCTTTAGCAGAGAGTGTTACGATTGAGTATTGCAAAATCGAGTATTATTTGCAAAAAATTAAATATCTTCAATTCTAAACAAATGGAAAGGTAGAATATTTGGGTCAAGCTCTACGTAGTTTGTGTCGCCTTTCCAGATATATGTTGCTCCCGAAATCAAATCGTGTACCCGATAACTTTCCCACTCGTTTTTGCCGATTTTCCAAAGTGGAATCTTCACAAAACCGCCTTGGCGATTATAGCCATCAAGGCTCGTTACGCAAAGAATTCTATTTCCATCACTGGCAGTTTTTAGATAGGCCAGTAGCTGCTCGTTGGCAATTTCACAAAAATCAATATTATTTGTGCTATGGAAAGCCGTATTTTCCTTACGAATACGATTCACCTGCGAAATCACATACGTTAGTTTATTGCGGTGCTCCCAATTCCACCATTTTATTTCGTACTTCTCCGAAAACGCATATTCTTCTTTGCCTGGGTAAGGTGCATGATACATATACTCATACGTTGGGCCAAAGATTCCGTAATTCCCAACGAGCGTAGCCGCCATAAAATAACGAATCAAAAACAATGGCTCATGGCCAGTTTGGAGCATATAAGGGTCAATATCGTGCGTGTTTGGCCAGAAGTTTGGTCGGAAATAATGCCTCATTTCGCCCTTCGTTAGCTCAGTCATATACTCGATGAGTTCGGCTTTTGAAGTTCGCCACACATAATAAGTATATGATTGTGTGTAGCCCAATTTGGCTAATTGTTGCATTACTTTTGGCTTCGTAAACGCCTCGGCCAAGAAAATCATATCAGGATAATCTTTCTTTACTTCTGCAATTACCCATTCCCAAAAGCAAAATGATTTTGTGTGTGGGTTATCCACTCGAATGATACGAACGCCCCATTCGGCCCAAGTCATAATTACTGATTTGAGTTCTTGCCACAAGTTTTTCCAATCTTCGGTTTCGAAATTTACTGGATAAATATCTTGGTATTTTTTCGGAGGATTTTCAGCATACTTAATTGTTCCATCGGGTAAAATCTTAAACCAATCGGGATGGTCTTTTACCCACGGGTGGTCGGGCGAGCATTGGATTGCCAAATCCATTGCTATTTCCATGTCATATTTCTTACATTCTTCTACCAAATGCTTGAAATCAGCCAGATTTCCGAGTTCTGAATGAATAGCAGTGTGTCCACCTTCTTCCGAACCGATTCCGTACGGTACACCCGCATCGCCATCTTCGGCATTGACAGTATTGTTTTTTCCTTTGCGGTGAGTTTTTCCGATTGGGTGAATTGGCGGAAGATAAAGCACATCAAAACCCATTTCGGCAATACGTGGTAAAAGTGCTTCTACATCTTTAAACGTACCGTGTTTACCAACTTCACGAGCGGCCGAGCGTGGAAACATTGAATACCAGGCCGAGAATCCAGCTTTTTCACGGTCAACGTAAAGTTTTAATTCTTGATAACGAAATGCCGACTGACGCTCGGGGTATTTTGTTAGCCATTCGTGCATTTGGTCGCTCATTGCAATCTGAATCGCCTCATTGTATCTGCTTTCATTGCCCATTGCTTTGGCTGCTTCTTGAATCGCCTTTTTATCATCGCCTTTGGCCAATTTTGCCATGCCATTCAAGAATAATTCTCCCTGCATCATTTCTACTTTCAGATGCTGCCCGTCACGTACTTTGAGGTCAACTTCGTGTTGCCAGCTGGCAATGTGGTCAACCCAAGCCTCGACTGTATAAGTGTAGAAACCTTGTTTGGCAGCCGTAAATCTACCTACCCAGCGGTCGTTGCCCATGCCGGACATAACCACTTCGCTCCAGTTTTTATCAGATTCGTGTTTGTAGAGTAGTCGAGCAGCCACATTATCGTGTCCATCTATCAGTATGTCGGCTTCAACCGTAATAGTTTCATTGATAATTGCTTTAGTGGCAAATCGTCCGCCATCGATTTCGGGCGTTACACGCTCCACAATAGCACGGCTCTGTCCATCTGCAGGGAAAGGAAAGTGATTTTTCATAAATCCAAAGTAGCTAAACCAATGATTTTAAGAGATTTTGCCCTAAATCATCAGTGGTAATTATTCATCAATAAGGTTAAAGAAATATTTCTCAAATTTCTTTTTTTTTCTGCTAAGAAACAAGTTTAGCATGAAGTTTGCTCCCATTTATTCAAATACAAATAAAAAATACTATGAAAAAAGTTCTGTTATCTGCGATTATTACAGTTAGTAGCTTGAGTTTTTCTTTAGCACATAATTATAATGGAAATGATATAACAATCACTCCTAAGGATAATTCTGATAAAATTATAATTATTTCAAAGACATCAAACGAGGAGTCTAACAAAATTGAGGCTGGAAAAGCTCGTGTACTGGTGCAAGAAATTGAAAACGATGAGTTAGGGCAAGAATTGACCTCAAATACAAAAGAGGTTGAAGTTGCAAGTACAAAATTCAACGATGATAATTTCAAATATGTAAAAGAAAAACGCGACCTAGTTGGCTATGCTCTCCAGCTAGCATCTTTTTCAGATTTGGCATTGGCCAAAGAATATGCTCTTAAAATTGCCCAAAAAGGCGATGCCGAAAAACGTCAGTTATTTATTTATACAGTCAATAATCCAGATAGAACTTTTTACAAAGTTTATTTTGGTTTGCTTAAAACCGATGATTCGGCTCGCGAAAAACAAAGAACGTTTTTGTCGTTAGGTTATTCTCCTTTCGTTAAAGAATTCAAGTAAGTTTTGGTTTGAAAAAAACATCATAAAAAAAACTCACGGATTTTAATTCGTGAGTTTTTTTTTATTCAATAAATTGAATTGGCACGCTATTTGACACCGCTTAAATAGAAAGGAAAACAAGATCAGAATCATTCAAAAACACTTATTCCATAAAATACAATGACTATGAAAGCACGATTATTTTATTTACTTGGAGCTGTACTAACAACTTTTACTATTAAAAGTCAAGCTCAGGAAGTTACTGCCAGTTTAGCTGATGACCTTGCAATCGGTAAGTCGTCGCCAGCGGTAAAAGAGGAAACAACCTCGATGTCTTTCAATAAGAAAGTAAAATTAACCAATACCGAAAATGGTAAATCGGTTGTTGTAAGAATCAACGATCGTTTGAAGTCAGGCGAAAATAATACAATGGCAAATATTTCTAAAAATGCCATGGATGAAATAGGGGCGAAATCGGGAAAAGCCAAAGTAAAAGTACAAGAAATTCAAGGAGAAGACGAAGTTGAGCGTTTTTGGGCCACAGCTGATGCCTCTACTAATAATACAGTAAATGCAGCACCGGCCATAAAAAAAACTGTGAAAGAAAAAGAATTGGAGGTTGAAACAACTCGATTAGAAGGTTTTGATATCAATCATGTATATGATTTGAATGGAAAAATGAAGGATTTATCGGGATTTGGTCTGCAAATAGCAGCATTCGGACAGCTAAAAGCAGCCAAAGAATTTGCTAATAAACTAGCTAAAAATGGTGAGGCTGAGATCGATAAAATATTTATTCAAGTGAGCAAATCGGCCGATAAACCAATGGTTTACCGTGTAGTTTATGGGTTGTTTAATGATAAAGCTAATGCCGAAGATACTCAAAAGAAAATGGAGAATCTGGGCTATAACTCATTTGTGAAAGGGTTCTAACCTAAATTTGTCAGGAAAGACGAATTTCACAATATCTTCTTTTGTTGATGAAAATTAATAATTGAAGATCAAAAGCCATCGATCGAAAGATAAATGGCTGACTCCCCTCGAAAGTGGGGAGTTTTTTTGTTTTTATGCAATCTTTTCTCTTACTATTTCGTCTTTAATAATAGATTTGTCAATAAACTTTCTCAGATGCATTTTTTTGTTGTATTTACCATTTTGTTAATGTGCGAGCAAGAGCTTTTTTCGCAAGATTCGATGCCCGCTCAACCCGTTGTGTGCTATTTGTCCGAACAAAATAGTTTTACTGAAATCCCTGCTCAAGAGTTTGTTTCGGCCAGCGGTCGATTGGCTGCCACATCGAATATTGAAGTGACGTACATTGATTTTCCCGAGCAAGTAAAAACACCATTTGAATTTGCAGTTTCGATTTGGGAAAAATACCTAATTTCCTCACAAACAATACGAATAAAAGCTACTTGGTCAAAAACAATGTCGAACACTGTCCTGGCCGAAACAGGAGCAACTCGAATTTATAGAAGTAGTGGCAATATTCCGAATCTACCTTACACAAATGTTTGGTACCCGACACCTTTGGCTGAGGCTCTATCTGGCCGAGAACTCAATTCGGGCGACTTTGATGTGAATGTAACGCTCAATGCAAACGTAAATTGGTATTATGGTACTGATGCTAAAGCACAAGCTGGAAAATATGATTTAATCACGGTATTACTCCACGAAATTGCACATGGTTTAGGTTTTTCTTCATCAATGACTATTATTAACAATGATACCCAAGGACAATATGGTCAGTCTGGTAGTGCTTATATTTTTGATATTTTCATGCAAGATTCCCAGAAAGTAAAACTTACTAATACTGGTATTTATGGAAATCCTTCGGCAAATTTAAAAACGTCTCTGACGAGCAATGCCCTGTATTTTGGCCTGAAAAATCCTACATTTGCAAATACCTTACCTCGACTTTACGCTCCTTCACCTTTTAAAAGTGGTTCTAGTTTTTCGCATTTTGATGAAAGTACTTACACCATAGGTACGGCAAATTCATTGATGTCTCCGAATGTTCGAGCCGCCGAAGTCAATCATAATCCTGGTACTTTATTGCTCAACTGTTTAAACGAAATCGGATGGCAAATCAATGGTTTAAATGGATATGTTGTAACCAGTACAGAAAATATTCCCGAGCAAACTTTTGAGGTGTTAGTCTTCCCTAATCCTGTCGAAGATAGAATAAATGTAGCTTTTCCTTTACAAAGCCAACCACGAGCAATCAAAATCGAGCTAATGGATAGTCAAGGTAAAAACTTACAAAGTATTGAAAAACAAGGTGTTATAGTTGAAACCATCCCGATGGATGTGAGTATACTTAACGAAGGGATTTATTTTTTGAGGGTTTTAGATGGCCAGAAAGTCTCGGTCAAGAAAATAGT